>JBEPTZ010000049.1:0-30431 GCA_041691815.1 Rhodospirillales bacterium
CGTACGGGCAGCCCTGCGCCGCGGCCTCGCCCGGCTCGGTGGCGCGGGCAGCCGGCGCGTCGGCGCGCGGCACCGCGTCAGCCAGCGCCTTGGTGTAGGGGTGTAGCGGTGCGTCGAACACCAGCCCGGTCGGGCCTTGCTCGATGATGCGGCCGGCGAACATCACCGCTACCCGCTCGGTCACCCAGCGCACCACGCCGAGATCGTGGCTGATGAACAGCATCGCCACGCCCAGCCGCTCGCGCAGGTCCAGCATCAGGTTCAGCACCTGCGCCTGGACGGACACATCCAGCGCCGAGACCGGCTCGTCGGCGACGATCAGCGCCGGGCGGGTGACCAGCGCGCGGGCGATGGCGATGCGCTGGCGCTGGCCGCCGGAGAATTCGTGCGGGTATTTGCCGGCAGCGGTCGCCGGCAGCCCCACCTCGTCCAGCGCCGCCAGCACCCGTGCCCGCCGCTGCACAGCACTGGTGCCGCGTTCCAGGGCCGCCACCGGCTCGGCGATGATCCGCGCCACCGTCTGCCGTGGATCCAGCGAGCCATACGGGTCCTGGAAGATCGCCTGAAAGCCGCGCCGCGCCGCCCGCAATTCGCGCCGGTCGAGCGCGAACAGGTCTGCGCCGGCGAACACCACCCGCCCCGCCTGCGGCCGCTCCAGCGCCATCACCGCCCGCGCCAGGGTGGACTTGCCGCAGCCGGATTCGCCGACGATGCCCAGCGCCTCGCCGGCCGCCACCGCCAGCGACACGCCGTGCAGCACCCGCAGCCGCGGCGCCCGCCCGAACATGCCGGCGCGCGGCAGCCGGTATTCCCGCACCAGGCCCTCCACCTGCAACAGCGTGCTCATGGCGGCGCGAACGGATGCAGGCAAGCCACCCCGTCCACCAGCGGCGGCGGCGCCAGCAGGCAATCCGGCTGCACCCGTGGGCAGCGTGGCGCGAAGGCGCAACCAGGCGACAACCGCCCGGGCTCCGGCACCTGGCCAGGGATCGCCTGCAACCGTGCCCCCGGCCCTGGCGGCCTGGCATGCGGCGAGGCGGCGAACAGCCCGCGCGTATACGGGTGCCGGCGCGCCGCGAACACCGCCGCCGTCAGCCCCTCCTCCACCACCCGCCCGGCATACATCACCATCACCCGCCGCACGCTGCGGCTGACCACCCCCAGATCGTGGGTGATCAGCAGCAGCCCCATGCCGCTTTCGGCGGTGATAGCGCCGATCAGGTCGAGAATCTGCGCCTGGATGGTCACGTCGAGTGCCGTGGTCGGTTCGTCGGCGATCAGCAGGTCCGGCCCGCAGGCCAGCGCCATGGCGATCATCACCCGCTGCCGCTGCCCGCCGGAGAGTTGGTGCGGATACAGCCCAGGCTGAAATCGCGGCGCCGGCAGCCCCACCCGCTCGAGCAGACGGCGCACCCGCGCCCTGACCTCGCCGTGCCCCAGCCGCAGATGCAGCCGCAACGGCTCGGCGATCTGCCGCCCGATGCTGGAGAGCGGGTTCAGCGCCGTCATCGGCTCCTGAAACACCATGCCGATCCGCCGGCCGCGCAGCGCGCACAGCGCCGCCTCGTCGGCCGCCAGCAGTTCCACGCCGTCGAACGCCACTCGCCCACTGGCCCGCGCCCGCTCTGGCAGCAGGCCCATCACCGCCAGCGCGGTCATCGACTTGCCGCTGCCCGACTCGCCGACCAGCCCCAGCGTCTCGCCCCGCGCCAGCGAGAACGTCACCTCCGACAGGATCGGCGCCGTCCCGATCGCCACCGACAGCCCCTGCACGTCGAGCATCACCGCGCCCGCCGCAGCCGGGGGTCCAGCACGTCGCGCAGCCCGTCGCCCAGCAGGTTCAGCCCCAGCACCGCCAGCACGATCGCCAGGCCGGGAAACACCGCCAGCAGCGGCGCCTTGTAGATATAGGTCTGCGCGTCGTTCAGCATCTTGCCCAGGCTCGGCGCCGGCGGTTGGGTGCCGAGGCCCAGATACGACAGCCCGGCATCGGCGATGATCCCCAGCGCGAACTGGATGGTCGCCTGCACCAGCAGCACGGCGGCGATATTCGGCAGCACATGATCGAGCGTGATGGCGATATCGCCGCGCCCGGCCGCCCGCGCCGCCAGAATGAACTCCCGCTTCCACACCGCCAGCGCCGAACCCCGGGTCAGCCGCGCGAACACCGGGATGTTGAAAATGCCGATCGCGATCATCGCATTGCCCGCCCCCGGCCCGGCCAAGGCGGTGATCATCACCGCCGTCAGCAACGCCGGAAACGCGAACGCCAGATCGGTCGAGCGCATCACCAGCCCATCCACCCAGCCGCCGCGCGCCGCCGCCAGCGCCCCCAGCGGGATGCCGCCCGACGCCCCCAGCGCCACCGCGATCACCGCCACCAGCAGCGAGTTGCGGGCGCCAGCCATGATCATCGACAGCACATCGCGCCCGAACGGATCGGTGCCCAGCCAATGCGCCGCCGACGGCCCGGCCAGCTTGTGCAATATATCAATCCGGGTCGGCGAATACGGCGTCCACACCACCGACAGCAGCGCCGCCGCCAGCACGATCGCCGTCACCAGCCCGCCGGCCAGCAGGTTCCACCGCCCCTTCACCCCGCGCCCCCGCGAGACAGCCGGGGGTCCAGCACGCCATAGGCCAGATCGACCAGGAAATTCACCACGATCACGCTGCCGGCCAGCAGCACCACCAGGTCCTGCACCACGATCAGGTCGCGCTGGGCGATCGCCTGGAACATCAGCCGCCCCAGCCCGGGCAGCGCGAACACGTTCTCCACGATCACCGTGCCGGCCAGCAGAAAGCTGAACTGTAGCCCGATGATGGTCACCACCGGCACCAGCGCATTCGGCACCGCATGCCGCCACAGCGCCGCCCGGCGCGACAGCCCCTTGGCCCGCGCGGTGCGCACGAAATCCTCGCCCAGCGTCTCCAGCACCGAGGAGCGGGTGATCCGCGACAATATCGCCGCCTGCGGCAGCCCCAGCGACAGCGCCGGCAGCAGCAGCGCCCTGAACGCCGGCCACCACCCCGCATCCCAGCCGGGAAACCCGCCGGCCGGCACCCAGCGCAGATACACCGCGAACAGCAGGATCAGCAGGATGCCCAGCCAGAAATTCGGCAGCGCCACACCAAGCTGCGCCACCCCCATGGTCGCCACATCGGCCCCCCGCCCGCGCCGCGCCGCCGCCAGCACGCCGACCGGCAGCGCCACGCCAACGGAAATACCGATCGCCATCAGCGCCAGCGGCACGGTCACCACCATCCGCCCACGGATCAACTCGGCCACCGGCACGCTATAGGTGTAGCTGACCCCGAAATCGCCGCGCACCAGCCCCCAGATCCAGGTGACGAACCGGGTCGGCGCCGGCACGTCCAGTCCCATCTGGTGGCGCAGCGCCGCCAGCGTGTCCGGCCGCGCCTCGGTGCCCAGCATCAGGCTGGCCGGATCGCCGGGCAGCACCTGCAACACCAGGAACACCACCAGGGCGGCGGCGAACAGCGTCAGCACCAGGGCGATCAGCCGGCGTCCTGCAAAACCGACCATAAGTCAGCAAGCAGTTCTTTTTTTGCAAAAAAAGAACCAAAAAAACCATCCGCCTTGCAACGGCGGCGTGGCGGAGAGTCCGTACACTCCAATGGATGAAAAGTTTTTTTGCTTCTTTTTGTTCACAAAAAGAAGACCTTCCCTACGGTGCCCAGCTCATCTCCGAAACCACATTGGCGAAGATCGGCTCATTCGGCCACAGCCCGCGCAGCTTGCTGTTCCACACCCCCACCTTGGCCAGTGCGAACAGGAACACGTTCGGTTCATCCGCCGACAGCTTGCGCTGCAACTCGCCCACCAGCTTCAGCCGCTCGGCAGGCTCGTTGGTCTCGGCATATTTCTTGTACAGCGCGTCAAAATCAGCATTGTGATAGTTGAAATAGTACTTGTCGCGCGCGTAGATGCCGATATCCCCCGGCTCCACATGGCTGATGATGGTGGCGTCGAAGTCCGACTGCTTGAACACCACGTCCAGCCACTGCGCCCACTCGATCGGCGCCAGCTTGGCGGTGATCCCCACCTCGGCCAGCATCGCCGCGATCACCTCGCCACCGCGCCGCGCGTAACTCGGCGGCGGCAGCGAGATCGTCATCGTGAAGCCAGGCTTGATCCCGGCCTCTTGCAGCAGCGCCTTGGCCTTGGCCGGGTCGTACGGATAGGCGCCGGTCAAATCCACATACCCGGCATCGCTCGGCACGAAATGCGAGCCGATCGGCGTGCCGTAGCTGCCCAGCGCGTCCACCAGCGCCTTGCGGTCGATCGCATAGGCCAGCGCCCGGCGCACCCGGATATCGTCGAACGGCTTGCGGGTGTTGTTCAGCGACATGATGGTCTTGCCCGAGGTGGTGCCGATCTGCACATGAAACCGCTTGTCGGCGCGGAACTGGTCCAGCGTCTCCGGCGCCGGGAACAGCGGGAAGGCGTCCACGTCACCGGCCATCACCGCCGCCGCCGCCGCCGAGGGGTCGGCAATGAAGCGGAAGGTCACCCGCTCGATCGCCGGCTTCGGCCCCCAGTAGGTCGGGTTGCCCACCAGTTCCACCCGGTCGCCCTTGGCCCAGCGCACCAGCTTGTACGGCCCGGTGCCGATCGGATTGGTCTTGTTCCCCGCCGCCGACACCGGCGAAACCATCACCCCGTCAGTGGTGCCCATATCGACCAGGAACCCGCCGGTCGGCCGCTTCAACGTCACCACCGCGGTCAGCGGATCGGGGCACGCGATCGAGGCTATCGGCTCGAACTTGCCCTTATGCGCGTTGACGCTGTCCGGCCCGCGCGCCCGGTCGTAGCTGAACTTCACCGCGCTGCAATCGAACCGCGCGCCGTCCGAGAACGTCACCCCCGGTTGCAGCTTGAAATCATAGACCAGCCCGTCCGCCGACACCGTCCAGCTTTTCGCCAGCAGCGGATGCACCTGCATCGACGAATCCAGCGCCGTCAGCCCCTCGAAGATATTGCGATAGGTCACCTCGCTGATCGCCGCCGCCGCACCCTCGGTCGGGTCCAGCATCGGCGGCTCCAGCGTCATGCCGATCACGATGCTGTCCTTCGGCGCCGCCTGCGCCACGGCGATGGTGGCGAATGCGGCCAGGGCGGCGGCAAGCAGGCGGGTCATGGCAGTCCTCCGCAGGGTGCAACACCATGACAACACCAGCGCCCCAGCCCGCGGTCAAGCAGATGCTCGCGGATCACCCGGCCGGGCGGGCGCCGATCCACTCCCACGCCGCCGCCTCGTCGGCCAGCGGAAAGATGCGAATCTCGATCTGCGGCATCAGCTTGCCGACCAGGCCGGCCACCCGCGCCATCCACGCCGGCGCGCCGACGATAGCGTAGCGCTCCAGCTTGCGCAGCGTCTCCGCCTTCATCTGCAGCAGCCCGCCATCCAGCACCACCGCCGGATCAAAGCCGGCGAAATGCGTGATCCGCCCCAGCATCCGCAGCCGGCCGGGCGCCGCCAGCAGCGCCTCCAGCTCGGCGACCACCGCGCGCACGTCCTGCTGCATCACCGGCCCGTCGACCTCGAACGCGCCCACCCCCGGCTGGGTCGTCGCCAGCATCCGCATCCCCGGCTTGCGATCGGCCGCTACCGGCGTGCGCTCGGCCGCCCAGCGCACCGCCAGCGCCCCCTCATGGGCGGCAAACGCCCGCATTTCCAGCGTCGGCAGCCAGGCCCCCAGCAGCCCGAGCATGCCGCCCGGCCACTGCTTGTCCGACACCATCGCCAGCCGCTTGATCCGCCCGATATGCCGCCACACCGCGAAATCCGCCATCAGCCCCGGCACCATCGCCGCCGCCTCGACATCCGAGAACCCGGTGAGGTCGCAGCAGAACCCGATATCGCCGCCGCCAGCCAGGCTGCGCTCCGCCGCCTCGCGATAATGCGCCACATCGGCCGCAGACACCGCCCCGCTCAGCCGGAACGCCAGCACATTGTCCGGCGCGTGGATCTTTTCGAACATGGCACGTCCCTTCCGTTTTCTGTCACACGTCTTCGCCAAACGCTGTTCCAAACCCGCATCACAGGTTGACGTACCGGCCGCGCGAGGCTTGCATGCCGCCCCTTCCCGCCATCCGGAGCGCCTGCATGTCCCTCATCCGCGACGATATCGAACAGCTCGAAGAATCACCCATTGTCGAGGTCTGGCACATGGGGTTCGGCAAGCCCGATGTCATCGGCATGTTCGCCGGCGAGCCGGACATCCCCACCCCCGATTTCATCTGCGACGCCGCCGCCCGCGCCCTGAAGGAAGGCAAGACCTTCTATACCCCCGATCGCGGCATCCCGGCGATGCGCCAGGCCATCACTGCCTACAACAAACGCATCTACGGCGTCGACCTGCCGGAAACCCGCGTCGCCCTCACCAGTTCCGGCATGACCGCCGTCGCCCTCATAGCCCAGGCCACCGTCACGGTCGGCGACAACGTCGTCGCCATCACCCCCTCCTGGCCCAACATCATGCGCGCCATGCAGATCAACGGCGCCAGCATCCGCGAGGTGCCGATGAGCGCCGGCAACGCCGGCTGGCAGCTCGATCTCGACGCCGTCTACGCCGCCTGCGACGCCCGCACCCGCGCCATCTACCTAGCCTCCCCCGGCAACCCCACCGGCTGGATGATCACCCCCGAGGAAGCCCGCGCCCTGCTCGCCTTCGCCCGCGAAAAGAACATCGCCATCCTCTCCGACGAAGTCTACCACCGCACCGTCTACGACCGGAACGCCGCCTTCTCCTTCCTGCAGATCGCCCTACCCACCGACCCGGTCTTCGTCGTCAACTCGTTCTCCAAGGCCTGGGCGATGACCGGCTGGCGCCTCGGCTGGGTGGTCTACCCGGAAGGCGCCCGCCAGCCGTTCGAGAACCTGATCCAGTTCTCCACCTCCGGCGCCCCGGAATTCCTGCAATGGGGCGCCATCGCCGCCCTCGAACACGGCGAAGACTTCGTCAAATCCTTCGCCGCCCGCTGCGGCGCCGGCCGCACCATCGTCAACGACCGCCTCGGCCGCATGAAGCGCGTCCGCAACATTCCCACCCAGGGCGCCTTCTACGCCATGTTCTCGGTCGACGGCGTCACCGACACCTTGCAATTCTGCAAGCGCGCAGTCACCGAGGCCGGCATCGGCATGGCCCCCGGCACCGCCTTCGGCAAAGGCGCCGAGCACTACATCCGGCTCTGCTACGCCAAGAGCCCGGAACTGCTGACCGAGGCGATGAATCGGCTGGAGCGCTTTGTCGAAAGCTATACCGAGACGCCGGCAGCGAAGTGAAGCAAGCGGTTCTTTTTTGAAAAAAAGAACCAAAAAACTTCATCCCCTGGGGGCGGTGGCGCCGGGGGGGATTCGGGCGGATAGTACCGGCTGGCTTCCCGGCGGCGAGGACAACGCATAATGGCTGCCCAAAGCGTGGAGACACGCGCCTCCTGGCTCGTCGCCTTCGCCATCCTGGCCCTGTTCTCGGTCACCTACGGCGCACCGTTGCTGCTGGTCGTCGCCCTGAAACCAATCGCCGCCGACCTCGACGCGCCACGCTCCGTCCCCGCCCTGGCCGCCGCCCTCGCCTCGCTCGGCACCGGCGTCGGCGGCATCCCGATGGGCTGGCTGGCCGAACGCGTCGGCGTCCGCCGCATCACCATCTTCGGCGCCATGATGGCCGCCCTCGGCCTGGCGATCTCCACCCTCGGCGGCCACTGGGCGCTCTACATCGGCTACGGCCTGTTCGTCGGCCTGCTCGGCAACTCCTGCCTCAACGCGCCGCTGATGACCTATGTCAGCCGCTGGTTCGACCGCCGGCGCGGCACCGCCCTCGCCCTCATCACCTCCGGCCAGTACATCGCCGGCACCGTCTGGCCGATCCTGTTCGAACAAGGCATCCAACGCTGGGGCTGGCAGCAGACCGCCATCATCTTCGCCATCATCGAGGCCATCGCCGTGCTGCCACTGGCCATCATCTTCCTGCACCCGCCACCGCGCCCGCCGGCCCACGGCAGCTACGGCGCCGGCCCGATGCCCGGCAGCCGCGTGCTCGGCCTGCACCCCAACCTGGCGCTGGGCCTGATGACCCTGGGCATCTTCCTGTGCTGCGTCCCGATGGCCCTGCCCAGCGTCCACCTGGTCAGCTTCTGCACCGATATCGGCTTCTCCGCCTCCACCGGCGCCGGCATGCTCTCGGTCTTGCTGGCCGCCGCCTTCCTCAGCCGACAACTCTGGGGCTGGGTCGCCGACCGCATCGGCGGCCTGCGCACCGTGCTGGTCTCGTCGGTCTGCCAGTGCATCACCCTGGCACTGTTCCTCGCCACCCAGAGCGAAATCGGCCTCTACACCGTCGCCGCCGCCTTCGGCCTCGGCTTCGCCGGCCTGGTGCCCAGCTACATCCTCGCCGTCCGCGACCACTTCCCCTCCAGCGAGGCCGGCTGGCGGGTGCCAGTGGTGATGTTCGGCGGCCTGCTCGGCATGGCCGCCGGCGGCTGGCTCGGCGGCGTGGTGTTCGACGCCGCCGGCTCCTACGTGCCCGCCTTCCAACTCGGCGTGCTCAGCAACATCCTCAACCTCGCCCTGATCAGCTTCCTGGTGCTGCGAATGGGCCGCAACCGGGTGCGGCTGGCGATGGCATAAGGCAGGGAAGCACTTCTTTTTGTGAACAAAAAGAAGCAAAAAAACTTTCTATCCATTGGAGTGTACGGAATCTCCACCCCTCCAATGTTGCAAGGCGGGTGAGTTTTTTGGTTCTTTTTTTCAAAAAAGAACCGCTTATTTCTTTATTGCCTTCCTGACCGCCTCCAACGCCTCGTTCGCCATCTCGCCGTGCGGTCCGCCGGCCTGCGCCATATCCGGCCGCCCGCCGCCGCCCTTGCCGCCTACCGCGGCACTCGCCGCGCGCACCAAGTCTACCGCGCTGAGCCGCCCGGTGAGGTCGGCGGCCACCGCCACCACGATGCTGGCCTTGCCCTCGGCGGTGGAGACCAGCGCCACCACGCCGCCGTCCTGCTGCTTGAGGATCGCCTCGGCCAGTCCCTTCAGGTCGCGCGCCGGCACCTCGCCGAGGTTGCGCGCCGCCAGCTTCACGCCGCCGATCTCCTCGGCCGCCGCCGCGCTGGCGCCGGTTGCCAGCTTCTTCTGCAACTCCGCCACCTGATGCTCCAGCCGCCGCCGCTCCCCCACCAGGGCGGCGACCCGCTCCGGCACGTCGGCCGCACTCACCTTCAGCGCCCCCGCCGCCTCGGCCAGCAGCCGGTCGTGCTCGGCGATCGCCGCCAGCGCCGCGGCGCCGCACACCGCCTCGATCCGCCGCACCCCGGCGCTGACCGCACTCTCGCCGGTAATCCGCAGCAGCCCGATATCGCCAGTCCGCCGCACATGCGTGCCGCCGCACAGCTCGATCGACCACGCCCCTTTGTTGCCATCGGCACCCCCCATCGACACGACGCGCACCTCCTCGCCGTATTTCTCGCCGAACAGCGCCATCGCCCCCTCGGCCACCGCCGCGTCGGGGGTCATCAGCCGCGTCCGCACTTCGGAGTTGTCGCGGATGCGGGCATTCACCACCGCCTCCACCCAGGCCAGGTCGGCATGCCCGATCGGCGTCGGTTGCGACACGTCGAAGCGCAGCCGGTCCGGCGCGTTCAGGCTGCCCTTCTGCTGAACATGCGTGCCCAGCCGCCGCCGCAGCGCCTCGTGCAGCAGATGCGTCGCCGAGTGATGCGCGCGGATCGCGCTGCGCCGCTCATGCTCCACCACCGCCACCACCGGGCGGCCGAGTTCGGCCACCCCCTCCACCACCCGCCCCAGATGCACGAACACCGCGCCGAGCTTCTTCTGGGTGTCGTGGATATCGATCCGCAATCCCGGCCCGGAGATCACCCCGGTATCGCCCACCTGGCCGCCGCTCTCGCCATAGAACGGCGTCTGGTTCAGCACCACCGCCACCTCGCTGCCGGCCTCGGCCCGCGCCACCGGCCTGCCATCCACCAGCAGCGCGGTGATCTCGCCCTCGGCCGATTCAGTGGAATATCCCAGAAACTCAGTGGCTCCGAGCTTCTCCTTCAGGTCGAACCAGACCTGCTCGGTGCCGACGTCGCCGCTGCCCGCCCAGGCCGCCCGCGCCCGCTGCCGCTGTGCGGTCATCTCGGCGTCGAACGTCGCCACGTCCACCGTCATGCCCTGCTCGCGCAGTACGTCCTGCGTCAGGTCGAGCGGGAAGCCGAAGGTGTCGTACAGCTTGAACGCCACATCGCCAGCCAGCACCCGGCCCGCCCCGCGCCCGTGCTGCTCCAACTCGTCCTCCAGCAACTCCAGCCCGCGCCCCAGCAGCGCCTTGAACCTGGTCTCCTCCAGCCGCAGCGTCTCGATCTCCAGCGCCTCGGCGCGCACGATCTCCGGGTAGGCGGCGCCCATCTGCCGCACCAGCGCCGGCACCAACCGGGGCATCAGCGGCTCCCTGGCGCCGACCATATGCGCATGCCGCATCGCCCGCCGCATGATCCGCCGCAGCACATAGCCGCGCCCCTCATTGGACGGCAGCACCCCGTCGGCCAGCAGGAACACCGTGCTGCGCAGATGGTCGGCGATCACCCGATGGCTGGTCTTGAATGGCCCATCCGGGTCGGTGCCGGTGGCATCGGCGCTGGCCACCACCAGCGCCCGCAGCGTGTCGGTGTCGTAGTTGTCGTGCTTGCCCTGCAATATCGCGGCAAACCGCTCCAACCCCATGCCGGTGTCGATCGACGGCCGCGGCAGCGGGCTGCGGGTGCCGGGCGGCCCCTCCTCGTACTGCATGAACACCAGGTTCCAGATTTCGACGAACCGGTCGCCATCCTCATCGGCGCTGCCGGGCGGCCCGCCGGCGATCTTGTCGCCATGGTCGTAGAAAATCTCGCTGCACGGCCCGCACGGCCCGGTATCGCCCATCCGCCAGAAATTCGCCGAGGTCGGGATGCGGATGATCCGCTCTTCCGGCAGCCCGGCGATCTTCTTCCACAGCACCGCGGCATCCTCGTCCTCGGCGTAGACGGTCACCAGCAACCGATCCTTGGCCAGCCCGAAATCGCGGGTCAGCAAGGTCCAGGCATGAAAGATCGCCTGGTCCTTGAAGTAGTCGCCAAACGAGAAATTGCCCAGCATCTCGAAAAAGGTATGATGCCGCGCGGTATAGCCGACGTTATCCAGATCGTTATGCTTGCCGCCGGCCCGCACCGATTTCTGCGCCGAAGTCGCCCGCGAATACGGCCGCGTCTCCTGCCCGGTGAACACGTTCTTGAACTGCACCATACCCGAATTGACGAACATCAGCGTCGGGTCGTTGCGCGGCACCAGCGGGCTGCTCGGCACCACGGTATGGTCGTTGCGGGCGAAATAATCGAGGAAGGTAGCGCGAATGTCGTTACTGCTGGTCATGTCCGGCCTGGCGGTTGGGTGGTAAAATCAGGGGCAAGTGACGTAACCCACAAGCCGCCCGCTGTCACGCGTCGCCGCCCGGCGCGCTACGCCTCCGCCACCAGCACCGCCAGCCGCTTCGGCGCCACCAGCCGGTAGCTGCGCGCCACCAGCCCCGCCACCTCGTCCCAGTCCGGCGCCGGCTCCAGCATCACCCCCACCCAGCCCTTCGGCCCGACATAGGGCGGCACGAAAAACCGCTCGGGGTCGGCGGCCACCAGCACCTCCTGGCTCCCCTTCGGTGCCTTCAGCCACACCGCCCACCGCCCGTCCCGCTCACGCGGCATGGCGAAGATCTTATCCTGCACCCGAAAGGTCGGCCGCTCCCAGGTCTCCCGCTCCTCCGCCTGCGGCAGTGCCAGGCAGAGTTTCCGCAGCCGCGCGATCGCCCCTACCATGACGCGGAGTAGCTCCCCAGCAGCCGCGCCGGCAGCGCCCAATGCGCCGGTGTGGCGGAGAGTACCGCGGCATGCCGCACCGCCCGCATCCGCCCGAAATCGCTGTCCGACTCCTCCAGCAGATCGGCGATTGCATCCTGCCCCGGATCGACCGCCGCCAGCCCATCGGCCAGCCGCCCGAGCCGCCGCAGCCAATGCCCGGTACCCGCCAGCGACACAAGAACGCGCCAACTGCCGCCCTCCTCCGCCCGCCGCAGCAGCGCCGCCATCGCCCCCAGCGCCAGCAGATACCCCGAAGCATGGTCCAGCGCCTGGCACGGCAGCGCCTTCGGCGTCTCGCTGCCCGCCGCCTCAGCCTCGGCATCGTTGAACCCGGTCGCCACCTGCACCAGGCTGTCGAACCCCCGCTTCCCGCCCCAAGGCCCCTCCTCGCCATAGGCCGACAGGCTCGCATAGACGATCCCCGGCCGCAGCGCCGCCAGCGCCGCCGCCCCGAAGCCCAAACGCTCCAACGCGCCATGCCGGTACGATAGCAGCAACACATCCGCCCCCGCCGCCAGTTCGCGCAGCCGCGCCGCACCCGCCGCCGATTTCAAATCCAGCAGCGCCGGCCGCTTGCCGCGATTGGTGTCGGGCAGCAGCACATCCATGTTCGGCACGCCGGGCCCGGTGATATGCAGCACATCGGCGCCGTGCGCGGCCAGGGTGCGCCCGGCCACCGGCCCGGCGATCACCCGCGTCAGTTCCAGCACCCGCACCCCCGAGAGCGGCCGCGACGGGTCGGGCCGGAACGGTTCGGGCGCCGCATCGCCGATCCGCTCGATACGCAACGGGCTCATTCCCCGCATGGAAAGTGCATGCGAATGCACATCCCACGCGGGAAAGCTCCGCAACGCCGCCACGCACATCCCCGCGGCCGTCGCTTTTGTCTCGAAATCGACCGCTTTTTCCCGCAACAGCGCGTTTTTGACCGCCTCCCGCGCGTCCGCACAGCCCAGCAGACGCACCAGTCCGGCGCGATGATGCGGAAAATTGGTGTGCAGCCGCACCCAGCCATCGGCGGTACGATACACCCCGGCCAGCGCATCCCAGGTCTCCCCCGGCGGCTGCCCATCCAGCCGCAGATACCGCTCGCTGCGGAACTCGGCCGCCGCCGCGCGCATATCCACCGCCACCGTCTGCGCCGTGCCAGTGCGCCGCCGCCAGATTTCGGCCGCCGCCAACCCGGCCGCGCCGATCGCCGCCTGCGCCGCCGCATCCACCCGGAAGCTAGATGGCAGCACCGGCTCCGCGCCCGAAAGCATCAACGAATCCAGCAGATTGGCCGGCAACCCCGCCTCACCGAGCAACCCGCCGGCAATCTCCTTCGGCGTCACTGTGCGGTCCTCGGATCGATCGGTGTGTCCAGCCCCAACGCCGCCTCCACCACCTCGCCGGCATCCAGCGCCAGATCCTCGCGGAACCGGCCGGCGACGATCTGCACCCCCAGCGGCACGCCCCCATGCAACCCGACCGGCACCGCCACGCAGGGCAGGCCGAGCATCGCCAGTTCCAGCAGCGGCCCTTGCTCGGCAACCATCCGGCCGGCGGTCGCCGCGTCGATCAGGTCATGGTCCTGGGGATACGCCAGCGCCGCCGAAATCGGCAGCACGATCAGTGGATTATCCTGCAAAAACAACTGCCAACGGTGTAACAACAACTCCCGCTGCGCCAACGCCCGCAGCGCCGCCGCAGGGTCCGGCGGCGGGTTGCTCTCTCGCCACAACTGCATCGAGCGCCTGATCCCGGCATCGCCATGCGCCTCGGCCAGCGGCCCCAGCCCGCTCATCAGGTCCGGCATCGCCAGCAGCATCCACAGCGCCGCCGCTTCGCCCAGGTTCGGCGGCTCGATCTCCTCCACCGCATAGCCGGACGCCGCCAGCGCCCGGCCGGCGGCGCGCAAGCCCTCGGCAATGGCGGGATGGATTGTCACACCCGGCCAATGGGTTACCAACGCCACCCGGATCGGCCCGGCCAGCTTTGGGCCGCGCAACGGCATGTCCAGGCTGCGCGGGTCGAGCGGGTGGAAGCCGGCCATCGCCTCCAGCCCCAGCCGCAGATCGCGCACCCGCCGCGCCATCGGCCCCTGCACCGCCATCAGTTGCGAGGCGATCGGCCGCGCGCCCGGACTGCTCGGGTTCCACGCCGGCACCCGGCCATGCGTCGGCTTCAGCCCGGCGATGCCGCAGCAATAGGCCGGGTAGCGGATCGAACCGCCGATGTCATTGCCGTGGCCGATCGGCCCGATGCCGGCCGCAATCGCCGCCCCGGCACCGCCGGAGGAACCGCCAGGGGTCAGCCTTGCATTCCACGGGTTCAGCGTTCTGCCGTGCAAGTCATTGTTCGTAAACCATCGCATCGAGAACGCAGGCGCGTTGGTGCGCCCCACCACAATCGCCCCGGCGCGCTTCATATGGGCGATCACCGGGTTGTCCTCGGTGGCAATATTATCCTTATAGGCCACCACCCCATTATCGCTGGGCAGCCCGGCCTGGTCGGTGTTGCACTTGGTCGTCACCGGCACGCCATGCAGCACCCCGGTGGCCTCACCGCGCGCCAGCTTCGCATCGGCGGCATCAGCCTCGGCCAGCGCCGCCTCGTGCAACGGCAGCACCACCGCATTGATCGCCGGATTCACCCGGTCCATCCGCCCCAGCACCGCCTGCACCGCCTCCCGCGCCGAGACCCGCCGGGTGCGGATCAGTGCCGCGAGTTCCACCGCATCGAGGCGCCAGAGGTCGGGGGAAGAGGTCATGGCATGGCTCCGTCAGGAAGGAAGAAGTTCTTTTTTGAAAAAAAGAACCAAAAAACTTTATCCGCCTTGCAACAGCGGAGGCGCGGAGACTCCGGAGTCTCCAAAATGGATGAAAAGTTTTTTTGCTTCTTTTTGTTCACAAAAAGAAGACCTTCCTTCATTCGAATCTTGCTGTGACTGTCCCGAACGGCGCAAACTGCGACTCCACCTGATCCCCCTGCGCGATCGGGTATTGCTTGGTGAAACTGCCGGACATGATCAGGCTGCCGGCGTCCAGGCTGCGGCCGAATTCGGCCAGTTTGTTGGCCAGCCATTGCACCGACAGCATGGCCCCCTGCCCCATCACCTCTGCGCCGGAGGCGGTCTCGCGGGGTTCGCCGTTGACCAGCACGGTGACGCTGGCGGTGGAGAAGTCGTGGTTGGTGGTGGTGAGGGCGATTTCGGGGCCGGTGACGAAGGCTTTCTGCTGGGCGTTGTCGGCCATCGACAGCGGCAGGTCGGCGGCGAAATCGCCGCGCTTTTCAACGATTTCCAGTGCCGGGGCGGCGTGCGTGACGGCGGCGGTGGCCTGGGCCAGGGTGATGCCGGGGCCGCGCAGCGTGGTGCCGATGCGCAGGCAGAGTTCGTTCTCGAAGCCGGGGGCGATCAGCTCGGCGAAGCGGAAGCGGTGGCCGCTGGGGCGCTGGCCGCTGGCCAGCAGGAAGCCGAAGCAGGGCTCGTGGACCTTCTGCTGGATGCGCATGGCGGCGGCGGTGAGGCCGACCTTCCAGCCGACCTGGCGCTGGCCGGCGGCGAGGTAGAGGTCGAGCAGCGCCAGTTGGGCGCGATAGGCCTGCGGCAGGTCGAGTCGGCCCATCAGTGCGGTGGGCAGATAGCGGCCCTGCTGCATTTCGGCCCAGATGGTGGCGGCGACGTGCTGCGGATCGGGAGCGGGCATGGCGGTTTCCCCTGTTGTTATAGGGTATGATTATTATGATTTATAACTATCAGCGCTGATAGGGCAGCGGCAGCAGGGTGGCGATTGGCAGCTTGAGCGGCGCGCCGTCCGGACCGGGGACGATCACCAGGGCGTCAGGCGCGTAGTCGGTGATCATCTCACGGCAGGCACCGCAGGGCGAGACGATGGCGATGTCGCGGCGGGCTTCGTCGGGTTTCGGGTGGCGGACGGCGACGGCGGTACGCAGGAACGGGCCGCCGGGCTGCACGCCGCCTTCCATGATGGCGCGGCCGAGGGCGATCGCCTCGGCGCAGATCGACAGCCGGCCGACGGTGGCGCCGAGATGCACGCCGGTGAAGATGCGGCCGTCGCTGCTGCGCAGGGCGGCGGCGACGGTGTGCCAGAACGGGCGGTAATGCTGCTGCATTGCCGCCCGCGCCGCCGCGATCAGTTCGTCATCGAGGGAGTCTAAAGGCAGCGGATTCAAGATGTTATTCGGCCGCCTCGGTCTCGTCGTCATCATCTTTTTCGGGGGCCGCGAGCATCATGTTGGTGACCACGCCGGCCTGCTCGCGCACCTTGGCCTCGATTGCCGCGGCGGCGTCCTTGTGATCGCGCAGGTATTGCTTGGCGTTCTCGCGACCCTGGCCGATGCGGGTGCTGTCGTAGCTGAACCAAGCGCCGGATTTCTCCACCACGCCGGCTTTTACACCAAGATCAATGAGTTCCCCGACCTTGCTGATACCCTCGCCGAACATGATGTCGAACTCCACCTGGCGGAACGGTGGCGCCAGCTTGTTCTTCACCACCTTCACCCGCGTCGAGTTGCCGACCACCTGGTCGCGGTCTTTGATCGAGCCGGTGCGGCGGATTTCCATGCGCAGGGAAGCGTAGAATTTCAGCGCGTTGCCGCCCGTGGTGGTTTCCGGGTTGCCGAACATCACGCCGATCTTCATGCGGATCTGGTTGAGGAAGATCAGCATGGTCTTGCTGCGCGACACGCTGCCGGTGATCTTGCGTAGCGCCTGGCTCATCAGCCGTGCGTGCAGGCCCATATGGCTGTCGCCCATCTCGCCTTCCAACTCGGCGCGCGGCACCAGGGCGGCGACGCTGTCGACCACCAGCACGTCGATGGCGCCGGAGCGGACCAGGGTGTCGGCGATTTCCAGCGCCTGCTCGCCGGCATCGGGCTGCGAGATCAGCAGGTTATCGACGTCGACGCCGAGCTTGCGGGCGTAGATCGGGTCCAGCGCGTGTTCGGCGTCGATGAAGGCACAGGTGCCGCCGAGTTTCTGCGCCTCGGCGATGGCGTGCAGCGCCAGCGTGGTCTTGCCGGAGCTTTCCGGGCCGTAGATTTCCATGATGCGGCCGCGCGGCAGGCCGCCAATGCCGAGCGCCAGGTCGAGCCCCAGCGAGCCGGACGGGATCACCTCGATCTGTTCGTCGCCGGCGCGGGCGCCCATCCGCATGATCGAGCCTTTGCCGAAGGCCCGGTCGATTTGCACCATCGCGGCTTCGAGGGCCTTGACTTTATCCATACCCATCTCCTGCGCCCGTGGCGGTGCTCCGCCGGGTCTCGTTGTCGGTTCGCCACGTTGTTTCACGCCAGAGTCTGTCACGACTCGCAGCATATCGCCATCCGCCATGTCAGCCTCTCACATTCGGTGACGCAGCCGCAATGCGCGTTGTGTCGGCGCCAATGTATCGTGGTGCGGGTGCGTCTGTATGCATAACAGGGACAAACCCTGGGCCTGTTCGGTATACGTTCAGGAATCCGCGGCTGACAAGAACAAAAAACGAACTTTTAATGGGTTTCGCGCAATGAATCGGTAAGACCGGGTTGCCCGACCGACTCCGCCTCCGGGGTCAGCGCCGCGAGGCGGGCAACCAACTCCTTGAGAGAATAGGGTTTTGGCAGAAACAGCGTGGCGGCGGTGTCCAGTTCGCGGCGTAATGTTTCCTCGGCATAGCCGGACACCAGGATCGCCGGCAGGCCGGGGGCGGCGAGGCGCTGGCGCACCGCGCGCACCAGGGCGCCGCCATCCATGCCGGGCATCACCATGTCGGTGACAATGGCGGCCAGCTTCGGCGGCGTGGCGCCGAGCAGGGCCAGCGCGTGCTCGCCGGATTCGGCGGCCAGCACGGACCAGCCATGACGGACCAGGGCGCGTTCGGCGAGGCGGCGGACCGCGTCCTCGTCCTCCACCAGCAGCACCACCCGGCCGGCGGCGGCAGGCACGACGGCGGCAGGCACGGGGGCGGCAGGCACGGGGGCGGCGTGGGCGGCGACCGGCGGCGGCACGCGCGGAATGGTGACCGCATCCTCCCAGCGCGGCAGGTAGATGCGCATCGCGGTGCCGGCGCCGGGTTCGCTGGCGACGCCGAGATAGCCGTCCGACTGGCGGATGATGCCGTGCACGGTGGACAGGCCGAGGCCGTGGCCGCCGCCCTCGCGCCTGGTGGTGAAGAACGGGTCGAAGATGCGGGCCAGCAGTTCGGGCGGGATGCCGGTGCCGGTGTCGGCGACCTCGATCATCACGTAGCGGCCGGGCGGGATGGTTTCCGAGCCGCGCGCCAGCGGGCGGAACAGCGTGATGTGGCCGCTGCGCACGGTGAGCGTGCCGCCGTCCGGCATGGCGTCGCGGGCGTTGACCGCGAGGTTGACCAGCACCTGGTCGAACTGCGACGGATCGACCTTCACCGCGCGGCCGGGTGGCTCCAGCTCCAGCACCAGGCGGATGCCGGTGCCGAGCAGCCGGCGCAGCAGGGGAGCCAGGTCGGCGATCGCGGTGTTCACCGGCAGCACGCGGGGTTGCAGGGTCTGCTGGCGGCCGAAGGCGAGCAGCTGGCGCACCAGGGCGGCGCCACGGGCCGAGCTGGCGCTGATCTGGGCGATGTCCTCGCGCATTTCGGCGTCCAGCCCGTCGCGCTGGGCCATCGAGTCGGCGGCGCCGATCACCGCGGTGAGCAGGTTGTTGAAGTCGTGGGCGATGCCGCCGGCCAGTTGGCCGACCGCCTGCAGTTTCTGGCTCTGCGCCAGTTGCGCTTCCAGCTGCTTCTGCAGGGTGATGTCGGAGAAGCGCAGAATGGCGCCGCTGATCTGGCGGTCGGCCTCGCGCAGCGGCAGCATCGCGACGCTGACATTGGCGGCGTCCTCGGCGCCGGAGAGCCTGGTGGCGAAGCCGGCCGGGCCGGCAAGGCGGCCGGTGAGCAGGCCGGTGACCGCGTCCCACGCCGCCTCGCGGCCGGCGCGGGCGAACAGTGCCTCGGCGGAGGCGCCGATCGGCGGCGGTTCGGGGTGCGGGGCGGCGCTGTGCCCGGCCAGCAGGCTGCGCAGCAGGGCGTTCATCCGCACGATGCGGCCGTGGCGGTCGATGATCACCGCGCCGGCCTGGGCGTCCTCGAACAGCACCCGCAGCAGCGCGTGGTCGGCGGTGGCGAGTTCGTCGATCAGCCGGCGGCGGGCGGGCAGCAGGCGGCGGAGGCGGGCGAGTATCGGCGACCACGCTGCATGGGTCATGTCGCGCGGGTCCTGAGGCGCCAGACATAGGCGATGATCTCGGCCACCGCCTGATAATGCTCCGCCGGCACCTCGCGGTCGAGTTCCAGCGGATACAGCGCGCGGGCCAAGGGCGGGTTGGCGACCAGCGGCACGCCGTGCTGCTGGCCGAGCGCGCGGATGCGGGCGGCCATCTCGTCCATACCCTTGGCGACGATGCGCGGGGCGCCCTGGCCGGCCTGGTAGCTGAGGGCGACGGCGTAATGGGTGGGATTGGTGATCACCACGGTGGCCTTGGGCACCGCGGCCATCATGCGGCGGCGGGCGCGGGCGGTGCGCAGGCGGCGGATGCGGGCCTTGATCTGCGGGTCGCCCTCGGACTCCTTGTGCTCGTCGCGCTGCTCCTGCCGGCTCATGCGCATGGTGCCGGCGTGGCGCAGGCGGGTGGCCAGCACGTCGAGCACGGCGATGATCGCCTGGGCGGAGAGCATCGCCAGCAGCAGCTGGATGACCAGGCGCATGGTGTGGTCGGCGAGCAGCGGCGCGGTCCAGTGCACCGCGTCCTGCAATTGCGGCAGGGCGGCGGCCAGTGCGGTCCAGCCGGCCCAGCCGACCACGCCGACCTTGGCCACCGACTTGCCGGCCTCCAGCAGGCCGGTGGTGCCGAACAGCCGGGACAGGCCGCGCTTCGGGCTGAGCCTCGCGAGATCGGGGGTGAGCGACTGCAGGCTGAACAGGAAGCCGGTTTGCAGCAGCACCGCCGCCGAGCCGGCAACCAGGGCGGCGAGCGCGAACGGGGCCAGGGCGCGCAGGGCTTCCAGCGCCGCGAAGCGTAACGCGGCGGCCGGGTCCAGCCGATCGGCCTGCTCCAGCAGCACCGAAAGCCGCAGGGTAAGGCGGGTGGAGAGCGTCGGGCCATCGAGCATCAGCACCAGGGCGGTGGCGCCGAGCACCGCCAGCGCCGGCAACTCGCGCGACATGGCGACGCTGCCCTCGGCGCGGGCCTTTTCCAGGCGGCGAGGGGTGGCGGCTTCTGTGCGGTCTTCGGATTCGGCCATTTATCGGCAGGGCGAAGGGAGGAAGGGGTGTTCTTTTTTGAAAAAAAGAACCAAAAAATTTTTGTCCGCCTTGCAACACTGAGCGGGTGGAGGCGCCGGTGTCTCCACGCGTTCGGTGTTGCAAGGCAAATGAAAAAGTTTTTTTGCTTCTTTTTGTTCACAAAAAGAAGACTCTTCCTGTCTCGTCTTCATGCCTAGAGTCCCGGCAAGGCGCGGAACACGCCGTCCAGGTGGGCCTGCCAGGCGGCCAGGGTGGTGGCGGCGAGCAGGCCGAGCAGCACCAGGCCGCCGAGGATCTGGCCGGGCATGGCGGCGAAGTAGATCGGCAGTTGCGGCACCAGCCGGGCGATCAGGCCGAGGCCGACCTGCCAGACGATGGCGGCGGCGATGAACGGGGCGGCGAGGCGGACGCCGAGTGCGAAGCTGTCGGCGACGGCGGCGACCACGCTGGCGGTGGTGTCCGCCGACGGCAGCAGGGTGCCGGCCGGGATCAGCCGGTAGCTGCCGGCCAGGGCTGCGAGCGGCAGCGCGTAGAGGCCGCTGGCCAGGATCACCACCGGGGCGGCGAGGCCGAACAGGCGGGACAGGGCGGTGGTCTGCGGGCCGAGCGTCGGGTCGGGTTGCAGCACGTTGGCCAGGCCGAGCAGCGAGGCGACGATCTGGCCGGCCAGCGGCAGTGCCAGCATCACCAGCCGCGCCAGCCAGCCGAGCCAGAGGCCGGTGGCGGTCTCGGCGGCGACCATCGCCAGGGTGGCGAGCGGGGCGGCCGGGTCGGACGGCAGCATGGGTTGCAGCACCGGCAGCAGCAGCGCGGTGAGGGCGAGGGCGAAGCCGGCGCGGATGGTGGTGGGAAGTTCGGCCTCGCCGATGCCGGGCAGCAGCATGCAGGCGGCGCTGACCCGGGCCAGCACCAGCGCGAAGCCGAACGCCCAGGCCGGCAGGGCGGCGAGGAATGCGGCGTCCGCGGTCATTGTGCGCCGAGGGCGACGATGCGGTCGAACAACTGGTGGGTGAAGTGGTCCAGCGTGCCGAGCATGAAGCTGCCGGAGAGCATCAGCGTGGCGCCGATCGCCAGCACCTTGGGCACGAAGGCCAGCGTCTGCTCGTTGATCTGGGTGGCCGCCTGGACCAGCGAGATCAGCAGGCCGACCGCCAGTGCCACGGTCAGCACCGGGCCGCCGAGCGTAAGGGTGACCAGCATGGTTTCGTGCAGTATCGCTCCGATATCGGCGTCTTGCATCCGGAGTCCCGCCTTTTTGCCGGGGTGGTAGGGAAGTCAGATCGGCATGCGCATGATGTCCTGGTAGGCCTGCACCACGCGGTCGCGGATGGTGGTGGTGGTTTGCAGCGCCAGTTCCGCCTTGGCGACGGCGGTGACGACCTGGGTGACGTCGCCGTGGCCGGCGATGGCCTGCATCGACTGGGTTTCGGCGGCTTTTCCGGCGTCGGCGACGCCGTCCAGCGCGCGGGACAAAACGCCGCCAAAATCGGTGCCGGCGAGGCCGGAATCGCTGCGGCCATAGGCCTGGGCGGCGGCGCCGGGGGCGATATCCGGGCGGATGATGATGCTGGGAACGGCCATAATTATTTCAGCAGATCGATGGCGCGGCTGAGCATGCCGCGTGAGACCTGCATCACCTGGAGGTTGGCGCTGTAGCTGCGCTCGGCCTCGCGCATGTCCATCACCTCGACGAAGCTGTTGACGTTAGGGGTGCGCACATAGCCCTTGGGGTCGGCGGCTGGGTTGCCGGGGTCGTAGCGCAGCGGGAAGGCGCTGGGGTCCTGGTCGATGCTCTCGACGCGGACGGTCGAAACACCGAGCGCCTGATCCATCCGGTCGGTGAAGGCCACGGTCTTGCGGCGATACGGGTCGGCGTCCGGCGTGCTGCCGGTGCTGTCCTGGTTGGCCAGGTTCTCGGCGATGACGCGCAGGCGGGTGGTCTGGGCGGCCATGCCGCTGGCGGAGATGGCGAGGGTCTTGGTGAGGTCCATGGTGGGGTTTCCGGGGGTCTTGGTTTTGTCGCGTGATTCAGACCTTCGTGTGATTCCACCTGCGGTCATCACGCTCTAGCGGCCGAGGGCGGTGCGGAACATGCCGAGATATTTGGCGTAGAGGCCGGTCACCAGCGACTGGGTGGTCTCGCTGTCGGCGACCTTGCTCAGTTCGGTGTCGAGCTGAACGCTGTTGCCGTCCGGCCCGGCATCGCCTGGCGTGGTGACGCTGCCGGGGGGCGTGGACGGGGACAACGGCAGCGCGCCGGGGCTGGCGGCGACCGGGGCCAGCCGCACCATCCGGCCGGCGAGCAGTTCGGAAAACGGCTTGAGGTCGCGGGCGCGCCAGCCGGGGGTGTCGGCGTTGGCGACGTTCTGCGCCAGCAACTGCTCGCGGCGGCCGACCCAGGACAGGCGCTGGTCGGCGAGGTCGAAGAGGGCGATGCGGGTGGGGTCCATGGCCGGGGTTCCTTGACCGCCGCAGCATGGGCCGCGATTGCCAATAACGGGTTAACGGCACGCCCGGCGTGGCAACACTCTGTCAATCAATCTGCGGTCTGATGGCCGGATGATGCAGGCCGCTCTCCCTCCTCGCGCTTCCGACGACGCCAGAATGGCGACGGTGGAGGGGCTGGCCGGGCAGGTGGCCGGGGCGCTGCGGCTGGCCGGGACGCTGGCGCAGGGCGGCCGGCGGCTCGATCTGGTCGGGCTCGATCAGATGGTCGGGCGGCTCTGCGCTCAGGCGCTGGACCTGCCGCCGGCGCAAGGGCGGATGGTGCGGCCGCGGCTGCTGGCGCTGCTGGGGGAACTGGACGCGCTGGGGGTGCGGCTGGCGCCTGACTGAAGCCTGCTTCCTTTCGCCGCCAAAAGGGCCGCGTGATGCAAATCTCTTCGCTGATTCTGGCTTTGCTGTCGCTGACCGTCGTGCTCGGGTTGATCTGGGGCGCGCAATTGCTGGCGCGCGGGCGATTTTCCGCATTGTTGCCGAAGGGCGGCGGGCGGCTGGTGACGGTACAGAGCCTGGCGCTCGACTCGCGGCGGCGGCTGCACCTGGTGGCCTGCGACGGGCGGCAGGTGCTGCTGTTGACCGGCGGCGGGCAGGATGTGGTGGTGGGCTGGCTGCCGCCCGCCGGCGAGGCGGCGCCATGAGGCGGCTCGGCTGGTTGCTGCCGCTGCTGCTGCTGTGGCCAGGGCTGGCGCAGGCGCAGTCGGTGGCGATCGATCTCGGCGCCGGTGGCGCCGGGGCGACCGGCAAGCTGATGCAGCTCACCGCGCTGATCACGGTGATCTCGCTGGCGCCGAGCCTCTTGGTGATGGTGACCGCGTTCACCCGCATCATCATCGTGCTGTCGCTGCTGCGGGGCGCACTCGGCACCCAGGGCACGCCGCCGAACATGGTGCTGATCGGGCTTGCGCTGTTCCTTACCTTCTTCGTCATGCAGCCGGTGCTGGAGCAGGCCTGGACCCAGGGGTTGCAGCCGATGAACCAAGGCAGCATCGATACGTTCGAGGGGGTGCGGCGCGCCGCCGAACCGTTCCGCCACTTCATGGCCGCCAATGCGCGACCCGACGATATCCGGCTGTTCCTCGATCTCGGCCACCTGCCGACGCCGGCCACCGCCGATGCCGCGCCGTGGCGGGTGCTGATCCCTGGCTTCATCGTCGGCGAGTTGCGACGGGGCTTCGAGATGGGGTTCCTGCTCTACCTGCCGTTCCTGGTGATCGACATGGTGGTGGCCAGCGTGCTGATGAGCCTGGGCATGATGATGCTGCCGCCGAACGTGGTGAGCCTGCCGTTCAAGCTGATCTTCTTCGTGATGGTGGACGGCTGGCGGCTGGTGGCCGGGAGTCTGGTGCAGAGCTTCCTCGGCGGCTAGCGTTGCGCATGCCCTACGCGATCACCCTGTGCCTGGACGACCCGGCGCCGATCCAGGCGATGCTCGACCTGCTGGCGGCTGAGGGCATCGCCGATGACGTTCTGCGGCTGGGTTACCACCCGCATGTGACGCTGGGGCTGTATCCCGACGACGCCGAGGAGAGCGCGCTGCAGGCCCGACTCGGCGCGTTGCGCGGGCCGGCGGTGGAACTGGTGGTGCCGGCGCTCGGGGTGTTTCCCGGCGCACCCTCGGTGCTGTACGCCGCCCCCTGCCCGTCCGCCGCCCTGCTGGCGCTGCACGCCGCCTGCGCCAGCCTGCATCCGCATTACCGGCCCGGAAGCTGGATGCCGCATATCACGCTGTCCGAGGCGGTGGGCGATATCGGGCCGGCGCTGGCGGCGTGGCGGCCATTCCGGACGCTGTGCTCGACAGTGGAACTGGTGCGGTTCCGGCCGGTGGAAATTCTGGCCGCACGGACGCTTGAGGCAAGATAAGCAAGACCACAAAGAGACGTAGAGGCGAAGAGAAAGGTTCCGATATCTCTTCGCCTCTACGTCTCTTTGTGGTCTGCCTTCCTACGCTTGCGGCAAATGCCGTGCGATGTAGGGCGGCAGATGGAACGCCGCGGCGTGCACCTCCGGCGTCCAGTACTCGGTGGTCCCGAGGATGCCGGCCGCCGCGGCGCGGGTGCGGATGGTCTCGGCCGGCACCGCGTCCAGCCCGGCCTGCTTGGCGGCGAAGCCCAGCGTCATGTAGCCGCCAACATAGGTCGGCACCGCGGCGACATAGGCGCCGACATGCGGGAAGAAGCGGGCGCGGCGCAGGCTGGAGTCGTGCAGTTCGTCGGCCTGCATGAACGGCACGCCGCACTGGTTCACGATCAACCCGCCGAAGGACAGGATGCGGGCGCAGTTGGCGTAGAAATCATCGCTGAACAGCACCTCGCCGACGCCGATCGGGTCGGTGGAGTCGACGATCACCACGTCGAAGCTGGCATCCGGCGCCTGCTGCACGTAGGCGATGCCGTCGCCGACGATGACCTCGGCGCGCGGATCGTTCCAGGCGTCGCCGGCGATCATCGGCAGGTGCTGCTTGACCAGGCGGATCACCTCGCCGTCGATCTCGACCATCACCGCCTGGGTGACGTTGCGGTGCATCAGCACGCGGCGCAGCACGCCGCCGTCGCCGGCGCCGATGATCAGCACGCGGTTGGCGGCACCATGCGCCAGCAGCGGCACATGAGTGAGCATCTCCTGGTAGACGAACTCGTCGCGCTCGGTGATCTGCACCACGCCGTCCAGCAGCATCACCCGGCCATGGCTGGCGCTGTCGAAGATCGCGATGTCCTGGAACGCGCTCTGCACCCGGGCCAGCTCGCGCTTGACCCGGAAGCGCTGGCCCCAATCGGGGTACAGCGTCTCGTTGATCCACGAATCGGTGGTCATGGCGGCATCTCCGTCGGGCGAGGAGTCGTGCGACAGGCCCGGCGCTGGGTCCGGGCCTGCGCAGGATCGGCGGCTGGCGGCCTAGTAAAGCCGGCCGCGGCGCTGCTCGTTGACGTCGGTCTGCGTCGGCGTGAGGGCGGCCTGCAGCACCGGAATCGACTTGTACGGGTCGCAGTCGCCGCACATGAAGATGTCCACCGCCGCGAAGTCGCGCTCCGGCCATGTATGGATCGAGATATGGCTCTCGGCCAGCACCACCACGCCGGACACGCCGCCATTCGGCGTGAAGTGGTGGAAGTGGCTATGCAGGATCGTGGCACCGGCGATCAGCGCAGCCTCGCGCAGCGCCGCATCGATGTGCTGCGGATCGTCGAGGTGCTGCGCACCCCACAGATCCACCAGCAGATGCATGCCGGCAAACTTCATCCCGTCACGTTCGACGAAATAGTCCGTTCGTTCCTGCTCGGCCCCAACAGCCGAGATGTGCGTCGTCTGGTTCTCGCTCGGAGTCTCCGAGACCATCCCCAGTGGCATGAGTGCGTTCATCGCGCAAACTCCTGTCAACCAGTAGACGGCCTGTTGGGCAGCCCGCCGCATGCGAGCGCCCCCTGGGGCCAAGGGGGCGGAACATGGCCATATGACGGGGGGGATGCAAGCGAAATTCCCTCCATCTGCCCGATTTTACCGCATGCCGGCCTCCCGGTGGGGCGATGGCGCGGCACTCACGGATTCGCAATGGAAGTCAAGGACTTCAATGCGTCGGGAATACGGCTGGCGAGTTGCGTCTCCTGCGCGGCGCGGCCGAGGTCGGCCACCGCGTCCACCGGGCCTGAGGTCAGCAGGCGAAACATGTCGGCCAGCTGGCCGGGCGGCAGGCGCGGCAGGTCGTGCTGGTGCAGGCGGGCCAGCAGCGCCTCGTCGCCGGCCTGGGCGGCTGCCGAGGCCAGCCGCAGCATCGCCGCCGCCTGGGGTGGGGTCAGCAGGCCCTCGGCCGGCACGGTGCGCGCGGTCCAGGCCAGCAGCGCGTCGCGGGCGGCGGGCCAGTCCTTGGCCTGCTCCAGCAGGCTGGCACGGGCTTCGTCGGCCGCCGCGGTGTGCAGCGCCTGCAGCGCCTGCAGCGCCTGCGGCAACTGGCCGGTGGCGGCGGCGGCGCGGGCGAACAGCAGGGTGCGGCGTTGCAGCAGGGAGGGCGCCATGTGGCCGACTCCGAGGGTGGCGGCCAGACTGGCCAGCGCGCCCTTGGCATCACCCTGCTGCATCCGCGCCTCGGCCAGCCGGGCGCCGATGGTGGAGCGGGCGTCACCGGGCGGTGTGCTGTCGGCCAGTTTCTGCAACACCGGCAGGGCGCGGTCGGGCAGTTGCAGCGCCAGCAGCCGGTCGGCCAGATCGGAGGCCAGCAGGCGGCCCGGCTCGCCGGGCGGCACCAGGTCGGGGTTCTCATCGGCCAACGCCACCAGTTGCAGCGGCAGCAGCGGATGCTGGTGTTCGGCGGTGACCGCGGCGGCGAAGATGTCGACCAGTTGGGTGTGGATGGCCGGCGCGTCCTGCGGGAACAGCCCGGCGGTCTCGCGCAGCAGCGCCAGGGCGCGGCGCGGCGCGCCGGCCTGGGCGCGCAATTCGGCCTCGCGCTGGCGGATTTTCAACTCGCGCCCGTCGCCGCGCCAGGCGAGGATCTGGCGGTCCAGCGCGTCGGCCGCCTTGGCCGGGGTGAGCTGCTGGTCGGCGACCCGCAACTGCACCGCGCGGAAGGCGGCGCGGGCGCGCACCAGGCGGTCGGTGCCGCCGGCGGCGCGGTCGTAGAGGGCGAGCGCCGTCTTGGGGTCACCCTCAGTCTCGGCCAGCAGGGCGCGGGCCAGCAGCAGCGAGGGGTCGTCCTTGCGGGCGGCCAGCAGGGCGGCGGCGGCCTTGGGCTCGCCGCCCAGCGCCATGGTTTCGGCGGCCAGCGGCAGCAGCCGGGCGCGCAGCGGCGTCGGGTAGGAGAGCAGCAGCTTGTAGCTGGCGGCCAATGCCGGCGCCGCCTCGGCGCGGTGCCCGGCCCGCGCGGTGCGCAGCGCCCGCCACAGGGTGATCTCGTCGGTGCCGTCCAGGCGCGGGTCGTCGACGCCGGCGGTCGGGCCCTGGCCGGCCAGGATCGCCGCGATCGCCGAGAGGCCGATGCGGTCCGGGTCGTCGGCCTGCCTGCCATCGCCGGCGCCGGCCAGGTGCAGCACCGAGCGCGCCTCGGCGCCCATGCCGAGCGCGATCAGCGCCTCGCCGACCGCTACCCGCTTCCGGCCGCGCGCCTGCGGCGGGGCGGCGGCGGCGGCGTCGATGCTGGCCTGCAGCCGGCGCATCAGGCCGGGCAGTGGCAGGTCGGGGAAATCGTAGCGGCGGCTGAGTGCGGCGGCGTCCTCGGCGGACAGCGCGGCGGCATTCGGCGCCGAGAGCACCAGGCCCGGTTTACCCTCGGCGCTCAGCATAAAGCCGTCGCGGGTGGCGCGCAGCCGCAGCGCGTCCGAGGCCGGCGCCACCACGACGCCCTGCCAGGTCGGCAGCAGCGCGAATTGCGGTGCGCGGCGATCAACCGGCATCGCCTGGCCGGCGCCGGTCTGGGTGCCGACCAGCAGAGTGCCGCCGGTCTGCGGGTCGGGCAGCGACACCACCATGCCGGGCGCCGCGGCCGGCAGCAGCAACCCGGCAGCCTCCAGCCGGGGGCGGATCGGCTGGATCGGCGCGGCAGCAGGCGACAGGGTGATGGTCCAGCCGGCGGGCACGCGGGAGAGCTGCAGCGCCTGGCCCTCGGGCAGCGGCAAGCGCAGCAGCGTGGCGGCCGGCAGCAGGGTGATGGCGGCGGCGGCGAAGGCCGGATCGTCGCGCAGCGGCGCCAGGTCGACCGGGCGCTGGGCATCGAACACCACCAGCGCGTTGCCGCCACGACGGAAGGCGGCGGCGCCGGTGCCGGCGGCGAATGGCAGGGTTATGGCGTGGCTGCCGGCCGCCGCCGGCGCCGGCCGGGCGGCGAGGGCCAGCGGCGGCGGGGCGGCATTGGGCGTCGCTGCCGGCTGCGCGCCGATCGGCACGGCTTCAACCGGTTGCAGCGGCGCCGGGGTCAGCACCGGTCGGCTGGCGGCCACGGCCGGCGCCGGTCCGGCGGGGGGCGGGCCCGGCGGCAGATGACCGCCGGCGTTGCTCGGCGGCGGTTCGGCGGCCTTGGCCTTCGGCGGGATCGGAGTCGGCGGCGGCCGGCTGGCCGTCATGGCCGGCAGCGGGACGACCGGTGGCGGCACCGTCGGCAGATGAGCAGCCGCCTTGATCGGCAGCGGTTCGACAGCCTTGGCCGTGGGCGGCGGCGCGGCGACGATCTTTGCCGCTGGCGGCCTGGCCACCGCAGCGGCGGGCGGGGGTTTGGCCTCCTCCGATGCGGCTCCGGCGGACGGGTCGAACACGTCCACCACCAACCGATTGCCCAGCCGCCAGGCCCGGGCATGGGCGCCGGCTGTCAGGGTCAGTTCGGCGCCGTCCGGCAGCGTCGCGAGGCCCTGCACATTGCGCGTCGTGCCGTCGGCGGCGCCGGCGATTGCCACCGCAGCGGCGAAGCGGATCGTAAGCCTGGCGCCGTTCTGCGCCGTGCGCCAGCTCACGCCGGCCGGCAGGTCGAACACCACCCGCCCGAAATCCCGATGATTGCCGAACCGCACAGCCACTTTCGCGGCAACCGGTGCCACCAGCGGCGGGCCGGCATTCACCGCCGCGAGAGGCGGGTCCGCCCAGGCCGATGCCGCCACCGCCATGCCCAGCAGCAGAGCTGCGACAAACCGGACCGCGTTTTGCATCCGGGGGCGCATTAGTCGAAACTCGCCAGCAGTTTGTCGATATCGCTCTGGTCCATGGCGTTCTGCGGCAGTTGCGGGCCATTCTCCAGCACCACCGCCGGCGCCGGGACCACTGCCGGCACCTCGCCGCGCCGCCCGCCGAACGCCGCCACGATGCCGACCACCTTGGCATCGATCGCCTTCAGCGCCGCCACCACCTTGGTGATGCGCTGGCCGGTGAGGTCCTGGAAGCCGCAGGCCTCGTAGATCCGCGTCGTCACCCCCTGCAACTGCGCCGCCGCCTCGCCGGCCAGCGCCTCGCCCAACCGATCCAGCGTCTCGCAGCTTTCCAGGATTGCGTCGGTCGCCGCCGCAGTGTGGGCGACGATGGCGTCCAGCTCATCGGTGGCCAGCGGGATGTGGCTGGCGGTGATGTCGTCCATCTTCAGCGCCGCCACCTCGGCCCTGGCGGTGGCGATGGTGCCGGCGAGTTCCTCCACCTCGGTCAGCAGCAGCGTCTCGGTGGCCGACAGGCTGCCGCGCATGGTCGCCAGCACCGATTGCACCACCTCGGCCACCATCTGCGGCTGTGCGGCCGGATAGCGGGCGCCGATCTCGGCCAGCCTGGCGGCCAGCGGGATGGAACTATGCATGCCCGAGCACCTTCTCGATCTTCTCGCGCAGGGTCTCGGCGTTGAACGGCTTGACGATATAGTTGGAGACGCCGGCCTGTTTCGCCGCCACCACGTTCTCCGCCTTGCTCTCGGCGGTGATCATGATGAACGGCGTGGCCTTCAACCGCGGGTCGGCGCGCACCTCCTGCAGCAGTTCCAGCCCGGTCATCGGCGCCATGTTCCAGTCGCTGATCACCAGGCCGTAGCCGCCGTTGCGCAGCTTGCCCAATGCCTCGGCGCCGTCGCTGGCCTCGTCGACATTGTGGAACTCGATCTGCTTCAGCAGGTTGCGGATGATCCGCAGCATGGTCTTGTAGTCGTCCACGATCAGCACGTTCATCGCCTTGTCGACGCTCATCTCAATCCCTTTCCTGCTTACCCAGGATAGTCAGCCAGTTTGAGAAGACGGTAAGGCATCGGGGTGGTGTGCACTGCTGCTGATCCGAGGCGGGGGATCATGCTGGCGAGATCGTATCGGCGATTAAAGCGGTATTC
>JBEPTZ010000050.1:0-30375 GCA_041691815.1 Rhodospirillales bacterium
GTGGGGTCGGGCGGGCTATCTTTTTTTTCTGTTTTAACACAATTGGGGGGTGTTGCAGACTTTAGGTTTGTTGTTCTATCTTGCTTGCTTCCTCCTCTTCGCCTCGCCGCCTCTTTGTGAATCCTGCTTGCTTGAAAGATCGCCACAGCACAGATCATCGAATGTATCCCATGGCGCGATCATGTGCGCTGGCCTCAGGATCGCGGGTTGCCGGGTCGCCCCAGCCGCCGCCGCCGGGGCTTTCCAGGCGGATGCGCTGGCCGCGGCGCAACTGCACGCCAACCACCTTGGAGGCCAGCCTGGGCGTGTGCCAGCCGTCGTCCTGCTGGTAGCTGATCACGTTGGCCGCGCCGTTGTCGCCGCCCAGCACGCCGCGCGGCGCGAATCGGGCGCGCTCGGCGAACACGAAGGCCTCCGCCGCGTCGGCCAGCAACTCGATCTCGTAGATCGCCCCCATGCCGCCGCGATGCGCGCCGGCGCCGCCGGAGCCCTCGCGCAGCGCCCACTGGGTGAAGCGGATCGGGTAGGCGGCCTCCATGATTTCCACCGGCGGGATGATCGCGGTGGCGATCGGCGGGTTGCCGTGGCTCAGCCCGTCGCCTTCCGGGTTGCCGCCATGGCCGCCGCCGAAGAAGCTGAACATCACCCAGCGCCGCCCGTCCGGCCTGATGCCGGCGATCGAGAGCGCATTGATGGTGCCGTAGGCGTTGCCATAGGCCTGCGCCGGGCGGATGCGGGCGAAGGCGCAGAACAGCACATCGATGATGCGCAGGATGGTCTCGGTATAGCCGCCGACCGGGGCCGGGCGTTGCGCATCCAGCAGGCTGCCTGGGGGGATGGTGATGTCGATCGGGTCGAGCACGCCGGAATTGGCCGCGACCTCGGGGAACAGATGCTTCAGGCCGACATAGACGCTGGCGATGGTGGTGGCCGCACTGATGTTCACCGGGCCGGCGCAGGCGCCCGCGGTGCCGGTGAAGTCCAGCCCCAGCCGGTCGCCCTTCACCGTCACCGTGCAGGCGATCCGCAGCGGTGCGTCGGTATGGCCGTCATTGTCGAGGAAATCCTCCTCGGTCCAGCTGCCATCCGGCAGGGCGGCGATGTGGCTGCGGATTTGCGATGCGGCGCGGGCGGTCAGTTCGCCCAGCGCCTCGCTCACCACCGGCGCGGTGTATTCGTCGAGCAGCGCCTCCACCCGCGCCGCCCCGAGGTCGAGCGCCGAGAGATGCGCGTTGAGGTCGCCATAGGCGCTGTCCGGCAGGCGCGAGGCGGCCAGGATGATGTCCAGGATGTCCTGGTTCAGCACACCGGCGCTGAACAGCCGCACCGGCGGGATCAGCACGCCTTCCTGGAAATACTCGGTCGCCGCCGGGTTGTAGTTGCCCGGCACTGCGCCGCCGAGGTCGTGCCAGTGCCCGACGCTGCCGAGCCAGCAGAACAGCGCGCCATCGCGAAAGCAGGGCCGGATCAGCCGCATGTCCGACAGATGGGTGCCGCCGAGATACGGATCGTTGAAGATGAACACGTCGCCCGGCAGCGGCCCGCGTTCGCCGGTGAACTTCTCGATCACCGCCCGCACCGCATAGGCCATCACGCCGACGAAGATCGGCAGGCCGGACTTGCCCTGCACCAGCGTCGCCCCGGTATTGGCGTCGTACAGCCCGTGGCAGGCGTCGTGCGCCTCGGCGATGGTCGGGTTGAAGGCGGCACGGAACAGCGTCGCGTCCATCTCGTCGGCGATCTGCTCCAGCCGGCCCTTGAGTACCGCGAGCGTCACAGGGTCCAGCATGGCTCAGAGCTCCGGATCGTATTGCCGCGCCTCGGCCAGCATCGCCTCGGTGCCGAGCATGCCCTGCAACCCCTTGAAGTCGAACATCCGGTTGGCGAAGGCGGCACTGCTGCCATTGGCCTTCAGCGAGGCGAAATATTCCCGCGCCGCCCACGACAAGGTCCGCACCAGCCCGCCGGGGAAGATCACGATGCGGTAGCCCATCGCCCCCAACTCCTCGACGCTGCCGAGCGGGGTTTTGCCGCCCTCCACCATGTTTGCCAGCAGCGGCACCCGGGCGGCGAAGCGGCGGTTGATCGCCTGCATCTGCGCCGTGGTCTCCGGCGCCTCGACGAACAGGATGTCGGCCCCGGCTGCCAGATACGCCTCGGCCCGGTCCAGCGCCGTGTCGAACCCCTCGACGGCAATCGCGTCGGTCCGCGCCATGATCAGCGCCCGGTCGCGGGCATCTACCGCCGCCTTGATCTTGCCGACCATCTCGGCGGCCGGGATCAGCTTCTTGTCGCTGAGATGGCCGCAGCGCTTCGGGAACGCCTGGTCCTCCAGCTGGATCACGTCCGCCCCGGCGCGCTCGAACACCCGCACCGTGCGCTGCACATTCATCGCGTTGCCGAAGCCGGTATCGGCGTCGATGATCACCGGCAGGCTCACCCGCTCGCGCACCCTGGCCATCACGTCGGCCACCTCGGTCATCGACACCAAGCCGATATCCGGCCGGCCGAGCCTTGTATAGGCAATCTGCGCGCCGGACAGATACGCCGCCTCGAACCCGGCGCTCTCCGCCATCGCGGCAGACAGCGCGTCATAGATGCCCGGCGCCAGCAGGGCCGGTGTGGCGGCATCGGCGAGACGGGCGCGCAAATCAGCTGACAGCGTGTGCATGGCTGCTCCGGGAACAGATGTTCTATGGTTAAGACATCCGCGGCGCCATCCTGTCAACGTGCCGCCGCGGTGGCGGAACCGCCGGAATGTCCCTATCAGTGCGGTCCCACCGCCGCTTTGCCCAGGAACCCCCCATTGTTGCCCGCATGACGCCGGCCCATCCGGCCCCGCCGCTGTATCACCGCATCTACCTGGTGTTGCGCCAGATGGTGCTGGAGGGCCGCTATCCACCCGACCGCGCGATGCCCGGCGAGCACGAACTGGCCGCCGAATTCGCCGCCTCGCGCATCACCATCCGCCGCGCCCTGGCCACCCTGCAGGCGCAGGGCCTGGTGGTGCGCCGCCGCGGCGCCGGCACCTTCGCCCGCCCGCCGGCGCCGGCCGAGCCGCTGCGCGAGGACCTGCGCGGGCTGATCGAGAACCTGCTGCAGATGGGCCTGCGCACCACGGTGCGGCTGATCGCCTTCGACTATGTGCCCGCGACCCCCGACCTCGCCGCCCTGATGGGCCTGCCTGCCAACGCCCCGGTGCAGCACAGCGTGCGGGTGCGCAGCGCCCGCGGCCAGCCATTCTCCTACCTCACCGCCTGGGTGCCAGCAGAGATCGGCCGCCGCTACGACCGCGCCGACCTCGCCGCCAGACCGCTGCTGGCGCTGCTGGAGGCCAACGGCGTGGCGATCGCCCGCGCCGAACAGACCATCTCGGCGCGCCTTGCCGACAGTACCGTGGCGCCGCTGCTGGGGGTGGAGATCGGCGCCGCCCTGCTTTGGGTGCGGCGCCAGGTGTTCGCCCCCTCCGGCCAGGTGATCGAGGCGCTGGAGGCGCTGTACCGGCCGGAAATGTATGCCTATCAGATCGGCCTGGTGCGCGACGGCGCGATGTGGAACCCGCAACGCGCCGAAAAGTGACGCCACGCAACGTTGCGCCTATAACCCATGCCTGCCGCCACCAGCAAAGCCGCCGCCCTGTCGCATCCACTCCGCTTCGAACTCCGCACCGACCTGGACGCCGCCAGCCTCGCGCCGCTGTGGCGGGAGCTGGAGCAGCGCGCCGATCCGCCGATGTTCCTCAGCTGGCACTGGATCGGCTGCTGGCTGGCCGAGACCGGCCTTCGCCCGGTGGTGCTGCTCGGCCATGCCGGCGAGCAACTGGTGCTGCTCGGCGCGCTGACCGCCTGGGACCGCCGCGGCGCGCTGCCGATGACGATGAGCGGCCTGCTGCTGCACACCACCGGCGACGAGGCGCTCGACGTCATCACCATCGAATATAACGACTTCCTGATCGACCGCGCCTGGACCGGACGCGCCGAGCCCGCCGCACTGCACTACCTGACCAGCGGCGTGGTGGTCGACGGCAAGCGCCGCGACGAGCTGCATCTGCGCAACATCGCCGCCGACCCGGCCTTCGACCCCGCCACGCTGCCGAACGGCGTGGTGGTGCGGGAATTGTTCCGCAAGCCGTCCTGGTATGTCGATCTCGCCGCCCTGCGCGCCGCCTGCACGCCGTATCTCGACACTCTGAGCGCCAACACCCGCCAGCAACTCCGCCGCGCCATGCGCCAATACCAACGGCGCGGCCCGCTCACCGCCAGCCGCGCCCGCGATGTGCCGGAGGCGCTGGCGTTCCTCGCCGAAATGAAGCGCCTGCACCAGCAATACTGGACCGCCAAGGGCGAGCGCGGCGCGTTCTCCTACCCGTTCCTGGAAGCGTTCGAGCGGCGGCTGATCGAAACCGGCGTTCCCGCCGGAGCGGTGGAAATGGTCCGCGTCTGCTGCGGCGACCAGCCGATCGGCTATCTGCAGAACCTGGTCGGCCCGAATCTGGTCGGAGGCACCCGGGTGCTGTCCTACCAGTCCGGCATCGACTACCAGCACGACCCGAAGCTGAAACCCGGCCTGATCTGCCATGTGCTGTGCATCGAACTGCATTTGCGCGAGGGGGCGGCGATCTACGACTTCATGGCCGGCGCCGCGCGCTACAAGGCCAGCCTCGGCATCCCTGGACCGGATATGATCTACCGCGTGCTGGAACGCCCGAGTGCCAAACTGCGACTGGAACAGGCATTGCGCGCCCTGCTCCGCCGCGTCCGACGCCCCGGCCCGATACCGGGTTAACCCTCCGGCTTGCGGCGATAACTGCCATGCGTCGGCCGCGCCAGACCCAGATTGTCGCGCAGCGTCCTGCCGGCATACTCGGTCTGCGCCAGCCCGCGCCGCTGCAACTCCGGCACCAGCAGCGCCAGCGCCGGGATCGGCTGGTCGGTCAGATGCGTCGCCATCAGGTTCCAACCATCGCAGGCGCCGGCACGAAACCAGTCCTCCATCACATCGGCGACATCGGCCGGCGTGCCGACGGTGATGTTGTGCCCCGAGGCGCCGGCGACGATGCGATACAACTGCCCGATCGTCATGCCCGGCGTCTGCCCCAGCTTCACCAGCGACGCATGGATGCTCTTCACCGCGTTGCTGTTCTCCAGCGGCGGCAGCGGCGCATCCTCGGGATAGCCCGACAGGTCGCCGAAGGCGCCGGCCAGCATCGGCAGTCCGACCCGCGGATGCACCGCCTGCTGCAACTGCTCATACAGGTCCTGCGCCTGCTGCCGCGTGGCGCCGAGGATCGGCATGATCCCCGGCATCACCAGCATCTGCTCCGGATCGCGCCCGATCGCCGCGGCATGGCTCTTCACGCTGCGGGCAAATGCCAGTGCGGACTCGCGGTTGTTCTGCGCGGTGTAGATGATATCGGCGATCCGGCTGCCCAGCGCCTGGCCCGGCCCGGACGAGCCGGCCTGGGCGATCACCGGATAGCCCTGCACCGGCCGGGCGACATTCAGCGGCCCGGCAACGCTGAAGCTCTCGCCGCGATGGCTGAGATTATGCAGCGCGGTGGGGTCGAAATACCGCCCGCTGGCCTTGTCGCGGATGAACGCGTCATCCTCCCAGCCATCCCACAGCCCGAACACCACATCGACGAATTCCTCGGCGCGGCGGTAGCGCAAGCCATGCTCCATATGCGTCTCGCGGCCGAAATTCAGCGCCTCCTGCTCGCTCCACGAGGTGACCACGTTCCAGCCGACCCGCCCGCCGCTGATCCAGTCCAGCGAGGCGAATTTGCGCGCGATATGATACGGCTCGTTATAGGGGGTGGAAGCACTGGCGACGAAGCCGAGATGCTCGGTCACCGCCGAGAGTGCGGCCATGATGGTCAGCGGTTCGAACAGGTCGATCCGCGCCAGGTAGCTCAGTTCGTCGTCGTCGCGGGCGGAATGGCGCACCGCGATGCCGTCGGCCCAGAACATGAAATGAATCCGCGCCGCCTCGGCCTCCTGCGCGATCCGCTTCCACAGCGCAAAATCCAGCGCCCCGTCGGCCCGCGCGTCCGGCAACCGCCAGCCGGCGGAATGCGCACCATTGGCGACAATGTTGAGGCCGAGCTTCATGCTGCGAGCGGTCATGCAGGTCTCCGGTGGCGAGGGAGTGGGCAGATGCGCCATCATGGCCCGGCAACGGGGAGAAGCGCCAATGCCACCACGCTCATGGTTGTTCGTGCCCGGCGAGAGCGAGCGCAAGCTGGGCAAGGCCGAGGCCGCCGGCGCCGACGCGCTGATCCTCGACCTCGAGGACTCGGTGGCATCCGGCCGCCGCCCGGTGGCGCGCGGCATGGTGCGCGCCTATCTGGACGCGCGTCCGCCGGGGCGCCGTGCCAGCGCCCTCTGGGTGCGGATCAATCCGCTCGACGGCCCGGATGCGCTGGCCGACCTGGCGTCGGTGGTCGGCGGCGCACCGGACGGCATCATGCTGCCGAAGATCGACGGGCCGGCCGAGGTCCAGCGCCTGATCCACGGCCTGGACACCCTGGAGGCGCGCGACGGCGTGCCGCCCGGCAGCATCGGCATCGTCGCGGTGGCCACCGAGACCGCCGCCGCCCCGTTCGGCCTCGGCGGCTTCGCCTCCGCCCGGCTGCCCCGGCTGGCTGGCCTCACCTGGGGCGCCGAGGACCTCTCGGCCGCCCTGGGCGCCAGCACCAACCAGGATCCGGCCGGCGGCTGGGCGCTCACCTACCGCATCGTCCGCTCGCTGACGCTGCTGGCCGCCAACGCCGCCGGCGTGCAGCCGATCGAGACCCTGCACGCCGATTTCCGCGACGAGGCCGGCCTGCGCGCCGCCAGCCTGGCGGCAGCCCGCGAGGGCTTCACCGGCCGCATCGCCATCCACCCCGCCCAGGTCGCCCCGATCAACGAGGCCTTCGCCCCCACGGCCGCCGATGTGGCACATGCCCGGCACGTGGTGGCGGCATTCGCCGCCGGCGCCGAAACCGGCGCGGTGGGGCTCGACGGGATGATGCTCGACATGCCGCATCTCAAGCAGGCGCAGCTTGTGCTCGCCCGCCATGCGGCGCTGGCCTGCGGTGCATGAAGCAGGGTAGAAAGGCGCCCCGCGCCCTTAGCTCAGATGGATAGAGCAACAGCCTTCTAACATTAAGATGCAGTTGAAAGATTGCACCAGTGATCTGCATGATTTTGAACTAAAGCGCATTTCAATGTGACGTGGACACTATATGGACGCTCAGACGGCGCCTAGCCTGTGCCGCCCGAGTCGCCATATAACGATGTGCGTGCCGCAGGGCGCCCATTCAGCCCAGTCGATAACGGATCACCAGCGATGCCCCATTGCCTTTGGGAGGCTCGGCGATGACGCGATCCGCGCTCTTCATGGCATCACGCATCGCCTTGCAGCAGGTCGGCATGCGGTGGTCCGGTCCAGGGTAGCTTCCTAGCTCGCGGTGCAGGTCTCCAGCCTCCACGTCCAAGATGCCCAGCCCCTCCCGCCTCGCTCTGGAGAAGCGGACGTCCAAGGCGGCGTGAAACCGATCCGCTGTCAGGTCCGGCATGTCGCAAACTCCGGTGAAAAGCGCCCGGCAGGCGGGCTCATCTGAGGTGAGAATTTGTCTGAGTAAGGAAACGATGTCCAGCTTTCCTAAGCCGACCGACGCAGAAGGTGCCAAGCTGAAGCGGGACACGATCCGCGATATGTCGTGTCAGCCACGCAGACCCGAACGTCACCCAGAGCAGCGGTGGCTGTGCTGGCGCCGTGGCTGGCCAAGGTCGACCCGTTCGCCGATCCGGCACCCATGCCGGGTGAGGCCGTCACGTAACCTGCCGCATGCCATTCTCCCGAACGTCATGGCAGCCAAGCGCAAGCCAAACTGACATGATATTGCAATGAACATTTAGGCCGGCGATCTTCTCCCCAGCGGCATTCCGCCGTGCAAGGAGCCCACGCCATGACCGACGCCGCACACGCCGCCCTTATCGTCGCTTCCAACGCCCTTCACGCTGCGTCTGAACGGCCCTTGTCCGTCGAGATGATCGCCACATGCCGCGAACATATCCGGCAGGCTACCGCTGCGCTGGAAGTGTTTGCATCTCAGGAATGAAAATAGGCGCGACGGCGGCATCCGTCCACGGTGGGACAGCCGGTGCCGCCGCTGCTATCGACGCCAGCGGGGGACCCGAGGTGGCCCAGCCACCACGGCACCGCGTCGACTATGACCTGGAGGCGCACAGGCAGCCGCCCCAGGAGGGTTGCCGCCACCGCCTGCGCTGCCCGCCCGTGGCGCCACGCAAGGGGTTGCCTGCGTGCGTGCGAGCCCTCCAGAGCTAACGCGCCGCCGATCAGGGCGGCGCAGCCGCTATGATTTCCGGCCTTCGACCCGCCAACCCAACCACGAGTTCAATGCCTCGGCGAGCAAGCTGGCATCGGCCCGAATCTCATCCTCAACGATATCCGCCAGACCCTCGCGAGCCTCTGCGTCGAAAAGGCCCAACGCTTCCGCCAGTTCGATTTTTCGAATAAATTTGCTGGCGAATTCCGAGACATCCCGGATGAATGCGTCGTCTACTGGCATGGCTATGCCTGCGCCCCACGCCGCTTCCGTGCGTCAGCGAGCGTCGCCTGCGCCCAGGTCTCCGCTTCTGCCAGATGGCGCCGCAGTCGCTGCTGAGCAGGTGACCCGAGGAGGTCGTTGATAGCGTCATTCAGCAGTTCGGTGGTGGGGTTGCCGTGCCGGCGATATTCGGCGACGCGCTCCACGAGTCGATCGATTTCGGCGCAGTCCATCTGGATGGCATGAAGGGTTGCAGAGACTTTGTCGACGGGGTGTTGCAGGGTCATGGGTTGGATTCCTTTCGTTGTGTGGCAGTTGCCTCGCTCGATGTTCGGCGCTGGAATTTTCCGCTGATCGGATCACGGTGTCGGATCACGGGGCGGCGCTGCCGGCGCTGCATTTTCGCGACGACGCTGCACAACTCGCTCGCGATCAGGCGCGCCTTGGCGATGCAGATTTCGGCATCGGATGCGGCCAGCGCTGCGGCTGGTGTGGTCCAGGCTGAATCGGCAGCACGGTCCAGGTGACGCCGTGCGGCGATGAGGTGTTCGATCACGGAGCACAGCAGGTCGGCAGGCTCGCCGATTTCCGGGGGGTGGTGCCTCATGGTGTCGCCTCGGTGGCGGCAAGGTCTGCCCGGAGACGATCGCGGCGGAATTCCAGAAGCCGAACTCTATCGGCGGAGATCAGTGCCGATTGTGGCGACTGACGAGCAAGGGCATGGGCGCTGCGACGTGCCGGCGGCAACTCGCGCTCGATGTCGGCAAGCTCGGCGTGGATGTCGGCTGCGGCGGGGGTCATTCTGGCACCGTGACGCCGTGGAGCGCACAGGCGCGGGCGAGGTTTCGGACGTGCTCCTCGGCGTTCATCCGATCCACACCCGGCGGAAGAGCAGCAGCGCGCGCATGGGCGCGATTCCAATTCCGCCACGCGGACAACGACACGCCGCTGAGTCGATTCGATTCGCGAAGTCTGCGGGCAGGGTCGAGAGGCGCCGAGGGATCGGCGGCAGGCCGGGCGATAGCTGGCAGTGGCGGACCATCGGCAAACTGCGGCTTACCGTCTCGAAGTCGCGCATTTGCCAGGGCAAGCCGGTCCACCGCCGTGATGCTGCCCGGTGCCTTAAAGGCGAAGTTCGCCAAGACGCGCTCCTCGTGTGTCGCGCCGTTGTCGGCACGGTCGATTTCGGCAAGGGCGCGCGAGTAGAGCGCGAACTTCTTTTCGCCTCGGACGCTGGAGAGGTCGATGCCACGAGATGCCAGAAGCTGGCGCGCGCGTTCATCTTTCGTGATGGTGACGGGCGCCGCCGGCTCGTTTTTCAAGTCGCGGCGGGCATGCTCTGCCATGGATTCGAGGAGGGCAAACGCCGCCGCGTCGCGCACTGTCGTTTCGCCCATATGCGCGACGATCCGTTCGGCGGTGGGGATGTCACACGCGATGGCAGCGACGACCAATTCAGATGGAGTCAACATAACGAATCTCCTTTATTTCAATGCGTTCGCGAGCCGGCAAACGACTTCGCTTACGGAGACTCGGCGACGGAATGCCTCGCGTTCGATCAGGGCGGCGGCGTGTGATGTGAGATGGAAGCGACGGGGGCGGAGTGGCGAGTCGGATGTGGCGATCTCCAAAGGACGGTGCAGGCGCAGCCACGTCGACATGCATGCGGCAATGATGCGACCGCCGTTCAGGCCCCAAACTTTTGTTTCGCAATTGAATTCCTCGGCGAGCGCGCGCGGCACCATCAATCCAGTGGGCGCGGCGGTGCGCTGCGGTATTTCGGTCGGGAAAACTGTCTCGACACGCACGGTCAAGCTGCACGCCTCGTGTGCTTCGCCGTGCCGATCAGCAGGGGCAACGCAACTTCAAGGGCGCGAATGAGCACGTCCGTCTTAGTCGTGCCACACATCGCAGCAGCCAACGTGATGTCCTGCTCAATATTGGCGGGCAGACGATAGCAGACGGGTATTGATGGTGATTTTCGATCCATTGGCGGGCGATCCTCCGATGTGAGTATTAAATGATTGATCCTTCGGATTTACGCCTATATGGCTATCTGTATAGCAGTCAAGATAAAATACCTAAGTGGCTCAAGATTTTTAATTATGTGTGCACGATGTAAGAAAAGATGCGCGCCAAGCATTGTTTCTTACATCTGGAATCTGTGCCTGACGCATACTTATGAATATTGAGCCGGCTCGTTGTAAATCCGTCCAAAATGTGCTATATAGTCGTAACGCCCCGGCATGCCGTGCCGGGGCGTTTTTTCGCAATCGTCGCGTCTGGAGGACGTTGACCAGCCTAGGAGGTGCATGACCAACATGAACTTAGATAGTGTCGTCGAGCCTGATTTCAAGGACTATTCCCCTGTAATCGCAGAACTTTTGGCCGCTATTCCGCCCGTTTGGAGCGCGTATCGGCAGAGGATGCCGGCGGGGAAGGATATCTATCCGGGCGAGATGCGCAGGCCGCGCGAGTTCGAGGTGAGCGGGCCGGAGTTCGTCGAAATGTTCGGCGATTTGATGCCGGCGGCTGAGCGTTCGGGCTGGCTGGTTGCGCCAATGGAACCCGAGCCGTTCAAGATAAACGACGCCGTCATTCACGGCGATCTCGACCCGTCACTGCTCGACCGTGAGGTTGAGATGGCTTTGTCGCCTCACGGCAGTAGGACACTGACCGGGCGCTGGAAGGTGTGGCAGGGCGTCGTTCGCGACTGGCTGACGATCCTCTCCGAGCACAAGGTCGGCGAGAAAGACGGTCCCTGCTTCCTTCAGGGTCCGGTCATTGCTGGCGATCGGAAGGCGCAAAGTGTGCCCTTCCTTGACTGGATGTTGTTGGACCTGGACACGGGCGAAAGCATCGACGCCATCAAGAAGAAGCTGGCGGAACATGACCTTTTCGCGACCATTTACACGACCCACAGCCACTTAAAAACTGTCACCGAGGTTCGAAAAGACGCGATCGTTAAAGCGTGTGGCAAGCCTGAGCCCGCCGCCGAAGACGTCGTGCGCTTCTTGATTCAGCAAAAACGGTATCAGCCTGAGGTTCTGGAAGGTGCAACCATCGCGAAGGTTGAGCACACGGCGAAAGGGATCGAAATATTCCTGGCCCACCGCCCAATGCCGAAATTCCGAGTGATGATGTTGCTGAAAGAGCGGTTCGTGATCGCGGATCGACCTGGAACCCAAAAAGAGGCAATCGACGAATGGCGTGAGCGGATGGCAGGGACCAGCCGGCTCCTGGGTGCTCATTTCGATAGGAGCACGACCGATCCAAGCCGGCTGTTCTACACGCCCCGACATCCGAAAGGGGCGACCGAATATTCTATTGAGGTGATCGCCGGCAAGTCGTTGGACCTGGACTCTGTTCCGCGCGTCACGGCGGCTGAACTTCGCGACGAGGCGATGGACCCGATGGCTCGGGTGGCGCGGGAGATGAACGCGCATTCAGCCGGGACATACGCCACGCCCGGGCTGAAAGACTTCGCTTTCCATTACGGCAAACGGTTCGAGATTTGCGATTTCATCAACGAGATGGCGCCGGAGACCGAGCGCGGCGCGATGACCTCAGGATCGGGGACGGTGTTTCGCTGCCCGAACGATGATGCTCATACGAATTCAGGCGACGACGAAGACAAAGGGTTCTTCGCAATCAACGCTTCCGAAAGCGACACCACGGGCGGGTTCGCGGCGAAGTGCTTGCATGATGCCTGCTCGCAGATTGACCGGCTGGGGATGTTGGATCGGCTGTGCCAAGAGCACGGGATCGGGGATGCAGAGGGGCTGCGGAAGTGGTGCTTCAAGGAGGGGAATGAGGCTGACGATGACGACAGCATCCTGAGCAGTGTCAATAAGCGCTTCTTCCTCGTCAACGTCGGCAAGGAGGAGATCGTCGGCGAAGACGCAAAGCTTCCTGGGCGCCAGCCGAAACTTCGGTCGACGCACGGTTTCGCCACGAAGCTCGCGAACCTGAAAATCGCTGTTGTCGGGGGCGATAAGAAGATGAAGCTCCTGCCCGCTTCGAAGTTGTGGCTGGAGTGGCCGGAACGCCGCGATTTCGACCGTCTGGTTTTCGAGCCGTCAGGTAGTCGCAAGAATGTCGCGTCAACCGAGTTCAACACGTGGAATGGCTTCCCTGTAAAGGGCAAGCAGGGCGACTGGTCTCTTTTGCGCAACCATATCCGCGACAATGTCTGCCACGCCAATCCCGCATGGTTTGCGTGGTGGATGACATGGGCGGCGGATATCTTCCAGAACCCTGCAGACCTGAAAGGCTCGGCGATTGTGCACCATGGCGAGGAGCGCGGGTCCGGCAAGACGATGCCGTTTGAGTTCCTGCGCGAGGCGCTGGGCGGGGAAGACGCGCTGGCTTGCAAGGTCAGCAGCAAGAAATTCCTCACGGGTGACTTCAACGCCCTGCATGCTGGCAAGCTTTTCCTTCAAGCGGAGGAAGTGACCTGGGGAGGCAGCAAGGAGGAGGCAGGCAAGCTGAAGGACAAGGTGACGTCTGACACAACGATTATTGAGAAGAAGGGCGTCGATGGTATCCCGATGTCCTCTTACATGCGGATCGGAATCACCAGCAATGAGCGCTGGGTTGTCCCAACCGCAAGCTCCGGGGAACGTCGCTGGTTTGTCCTGCACGTGCTGCCTACGTTGAAAGGCAATAAGGCCATGTTCGATGCGATCCTCCACCAGATGCGGACCGGCGGCGGCATTGAAGCTATGGTTTACGAACTGGAGCATTGGACCCCGAATGATCACGGACTCGAATGGGGCGACCTGCGCCAGCCGCCTGTTACGGAAGCGTTGCTGCGACAAGCCGCCGAGGGGCGCGACCCTTCGGAGCGCTTTTTTCTGGAACTGATCGAGGCGGGGTCAATCTCAGCGAGGACCGATCGTGTTGTGAAGGCGCATGGCGAAAACACGGAAGACCTTTTCGAGTTGCCGGTGTTCGGTGGAGTTATCCCAACCGAGGACCTGCGACCGTTTCACAATGCCTGGATCAAGGCCAATGGAGGCGCCAACGCGCTTAGGGATTATGGCAAGAAGGATTGCTTCCTGGACAACGGGGTCAAGTTCTTCGGCTGCAAGGTCCAACCGCGTCGCCATGGTGATGGTGGCAAGAAGACCCGTAGCTTCAAGGTGCCGGCGCTGGCGGATTTGAAGGCGGCGCTTGCCGCTCAGGGTTTGATTCGGGCGGAGACCAGTGACGGCGGAGACGACGAGCAGGCGACCGCATTGCAGCAGCATGAAGCCAAGGTGACCGCCTTGCGTGCCGATATCGCCAAGCTGGAAGGCGAACTCAGTCGGGGTGAATTCTCAGTGGAGGACGCGCTGGAGGCGCAGAAGCGTGACCTCGTGGTGCTGAAGGCCGAAGGCTATGACCTGCTTACAGGCGCCACCTGACAAAGCTCTTACATGCAGGCAGCCGCGATTGGGGCACTTCGGTGCCCCTTCGCGTTTTCTCAGGCTTTCCGGCACGAGATCGGCACGCGGCACGCGATCGGCACGGGCTACCGCGTGCCGCTATTTATTCCGATATATCAGATAGTTGTATCCCAAATTGCCCCCCCGGCACGCGGCACGCGCAGGTTAGGCTTTTCTGCGTATCAACGCACCCCCAACGTGAACCGATACAACGCGTGTGTGTGGTATCGATTTATTGCATCCACTTTTTCACTAAGAATATAGAAATTAGCTCGTGCCGCGTGCCACAGGCAAAAAAGTGAGGATTCCTGCGCCTCTCAGCGGCACGCGCTAGCCCGTGCCGTTCGCGTGCCGCGTGCCGCTGGAACTCAGGCCGCCGCCGTTGCTGGACTGCCACCCCAGAAGGCATACACGCGTTCGATTTCTCGGCTCCAGTATTCGCGATCTGTCTCGTCCTTACGCAGGCGCGCTTCAGATCGGGCGAACTCGAAGAACGAGTCACTGGGGATGCCGGTGTTCTTGGCGACGACAAGCGCCGTCAGAGGCGGATGACCGGCGCCTAGCTCCATGTTGGCAATCGCTTTCAGCAGGTAGGCGAACACGTTCCGCTGATAGGTATGAATGTGACTCCATCCAATCGCTTGCATGACGTCGGAGTAGCTCAGGATTCGGCGTCCCTTGGCTGCTTCGGTAAGAATGGCGTGTATCTTCTGGACGGTGGCAAGACCATCGATTTCCATGACCCAAGCTCCTTTGGCTTTCAAAACCACTGGCGGATAACGTGGTTGCAGGATCGATGACGAACGCCCGCTCGCGTCAGCATGATGATAGCTCGCCGCTGCCTATAGTGGGTATCGCTTTTATGGACGAATTCGCCGTTTCGGCGTGATCACGGCGCGCCATTTTTGAGACAGCATTGCTGCCATAACGGCTCTTGTGATTTACATTCCACACCGTCCGACGTCGGGCGTCTCCCGTCAGACCCCAGAAAACCCATATACGACAATAATACTGCCATTTATCATCGCCCGATCCAGCCCCCAGGTGTCAGAGCGCTAACCCTTTTAGGGCAATCTGGTGCATCAGGAGAGCTATAAGCTTTGCCAACTGAGCCTTTTCAAAAACTGCGCTCATATTGACCGTTGGCTTTCCAGCCTTATCGTAACTCATGATCCAGTAAAAATCATCATCAGGGTGATAGGAATCTTTGACGTGTTCCAGAAATACGGTTCCATATTCTCCATCATACAACGGTTCTGCGAACACAGAACCCTTTACGCCGCTTTCTTTGTGCTGATGTCCCTTCAATACATCGGTCGTGAAACGCCCGTTCGTGCAAGTGTAGGCCATGCCGTCCCCCTATTCGCTATGTGTGCCCGCACGCTAGGGCTGTGGCGGCGGTCATACCATCAGGCAGAGGGATGAAAGTGAGGTTCGCCCGTTGGCGTCGCCGTTCGCCGAGGTGGTGCTTGCTCAACTGACACATCGGACAGGCGCCAGGCGCACGCTCGAAAATGAGATCGCGCGACCTGCTTCGTTCCAATCATCAACGCAAAGAGCGTGCCAACCCACCCTTAAGACATTGAAAAAGAATCGTTTACACATCTCTGAAGTCCTGTATAATCCGAAGCATCGAAAGACAGGACCCGCCCCGATGACTAAGGCAATCGCCTACCTGCGCACTTCCAGCGCTGCCAACGTCGGCGGTGACTCCGATGTTCGCCAACGCACCGCGATTGAAGCCTACGCCGCTGCTACCGGGGTCGAGATTGTTGCCGAGTTCTATGACGCCGCCGTGTCCGGCGCGGATCATGTAGAAAGTCGTGCGGGCTTCTCGGCGATGCTTGATCGGATCGAAGGCAACGGCGTCCGCATGATCCTTGTTGAAGACGCCAGCCGGTTCGCCCGTGACCTGACCGTGCAGGAACTCGGCATCGTGATCCTGCAATCGCGCGGCGTTGCTCTTGTGACCGCTGGCGGGGACAACCTGACAGACACGTCAGACCCGGTGCGGGTGATGTTCCGCCAGATTGCCGGCGCCTTCGCGCAATTTGAGAAGGCCCGCATGGTCCTGAAGTTAAAGGGCGCGCGCGACCGCAAGAGCGCGGAGCTTGGAACGCGGGTGGAAGGCGTGAAGGCCTACCGCCAGGACTCCCCAGTCGTCGCCGAGGTAGGGCGCCTCAGGGGCACGCTGAAGCGCCCTACGCTGCAAGCCATCACGGACGCTCTGAAGGCTGGTGGCTACACCACCACAACAGGCAAACCGATCGCGCTCAATCAGGTCGCACGGATCGTGCGCACGTTGAAGGTGATGGCATAATGATCCGTCTCGTTATCCTCGCCATCGAAGCGTTCGCACTCGCGTTGATGATCGTCTTCGTGCTTCATCTCTGATCGCCACGCGTCGCACACCACCCGTTCACATCACCCGAACCCCGCGCCCCGACGCGGCGACGTGGTTGCGATGCGAAATGGTTCGGGGGCGGAGGCGTGTTTCAGACCCGCTGAAGCTGGCGGAAAAGTCTGGGGACCCAAGGGTATACGGCACCCTGCCGCCGTCTGAGTGCGCAGATACCGTCCGGCTATCGTGTGGCATTTCGTGGTTTCGGCGTCGAGTCGCTGATCAACAGCCAATCGCGGCAAGTCGACGTTATTGGGCGCTCCGCCTCCGATCGGAAGTCTGGCGGACGTTCGATATCTTGCAAAGAGAGGCCTTTACACGGTGAAATTTTTGAAGGGTTTTCAAGCGAGCGGATTTTCAATAAATAGACGTTGTGCGGTCGTCAGGTTCTAAGTATCTCACAGCCGTTGAGCTTCTCCTTTTCAGCCACTTACGAAAGAGAACCGAAAATGGCCAATGCGTTCAAAAATGGAGACGTCGTCGTATTGAAATCTGGTGGGCCGCCCATGACGGTCGATGCCGTCCCCGGAAAACACAGCGACCATAGCCACGAAAATGAATATCGTTGCAGATGGTTCAAGGGCGCAACTGCGGAACGAGGGCATTTCGCAGAGCATCTCCTCAAAGAGTATGCTCCTCCCGCAATAAAATGAACGCTCAACAAGCAGCCCGATGGATGCTCGAGCAGTTCGAGGCAAAGCGATTTCTTTATCAAGAGGAAGCTGCGACCCATCTTCTTCACCTTCATAACGAAGAGATCGCTTACTTCGATGATAGGGGCAACGTTTGCGTCGGCAAGGTCGTGCTTACCGCATTTAACAAGCTAACGCCTGACGTAGTGTATGAGCGCGCTGCAAAGTTTTGGCGCGACCGATTGCCAAGTGACCAACCCGGGCGCCAGCAATAGCGCCCGTTCCATAAATCAGTATGCGATCGCTCCGGCCTGCGAGGGTTTTCGAGGTCTGTCTGGTGTGTTGATCAGAGGATGCCACATGCCCAGTCCCTTCGGTGTGTCGTAGGTAACCGCTGATCCTGAAGGAATGCTCCACCGATGTGTGACAGTGGTCGTGCCAATATGTAATGTCTGTGCAACCCGGCGTTTTGCACGGGGCGTTAGCTTTCGCACGAGGCATTAACTATGGATCGGAAAATGCCTGCCGTGGACCCCCTAGACCCCTGGCGCGCCGCCAACCTCCTCCTTCAACAGCACGGCAACGATGCAGCAGCCCACGCCATGCAGCGCGCCCTTGATCTACGGGCCGCCGGGGACGAACGCGGCGCGGCGGTCTGGCTGAAGGTGTTCGATTGCATCCACGACCTTCAGCGCCGCCAGCCGCCCCAAGGATCGATGCCCCATTGATTACCATTAAAGACTGCTGCAAAGTCGCAATGGTCTGCGAGCAGAAACCGTTCAGGCCTGGGAGCGAAACATGAATCATAGCTTTTTTGCCGTCGCCTTGCTGCTGGTCACCTTATTTTTCTGCACTTTCCTGGTGACAGGTGCGGATGCACGCGGCTACGGACGGCACTATTCAAATCAGGGCGGACACTATCAGGGCGGACAGGGTAGCTCTCACAGAGGCGGGCATTATACGAATTCGCGCACGAACGATCACTATACCCGGCACTGAGGCATGCGGCAGATTCTGGCGGGCGCTTTCGTTTTCCTATTCCTTCTGTCAGGCGCGCCCGCCCGTGCCCAAACGCCTTCACACCGCCCTCCGGCTACCCTGTCTTGCCCAGGCGACCGAGTCGTCTGGGTCAACATACCGTCTGGCATCTATCACTACCGGGGCGAGCGCTATTTCGGCAGCACGAAGCATGGGAAGTTCGTGTGTGAGAAAGAAGCGCTGCGCGAAGGGGATAGACCTACGCGGAATGGTCAGTAGAAGTCGCAGTCTCTGCGTCGGATTGTGGCGGTTCACGTTGATAGGACAAACGAAGTGGCAGTTCTGTCATGGCATAGTGAACAAAACTTTGGCCTAAGCCAGTCAATTCGTACCCCTTTGTATCCTCAAAGGCCGACTCTACCGCCGTCGAATTTGGCCGCGTGCTCCGTGTCTTTGTCGCAGGCTGTCGAAGAAAATTCCCATGATGATCCGTATCTCGATGTTGTCGGATAATGCTTCCCGTGCTCAAATCGCGAATCAGAAGCTTAAACAAATCTGCCTCTGCGGAATCTTCTCTAACCTCGTCTTTTCCAACTTTTTCCCAAATTCTTGCGCGTGTGACACCTTTATCATTGTAAATAGCAGCAATCACGGAGAAATGAAGCTCACTGTACGTTCCTATCCATTGCAAAAACAGCCGAACTACGTCGTCGCTGTTGACCGACGAGCTTGCCGCGTTGGAAAGGATATTCCGAACGTATTTTCTTTTTTCTTCGCTTTCTGCCCCTGGCCAATCCCGAAAAGCCTTCCGCAGAAGTGATTGATATTCTTCGCTCGTTACTCTTTCTGAAATCTTTTCGTCGTGAACGTCTACGCGCTGTGCAATCTCGATAATTGTCTGCTGTTTTTCTTCCATCTCGGCTTTCATCATTTGAAACCAATGACGGAAGAATTCGTTTACCCGCTCTTGCTCCTTCTCTGACCAAGCGCCAGCAATTGCCGAAAACACCCCTCCGACAAACGGCACGGCGCCTCCCACGGCATTCAGCGCCAGTCGCACATATTTTCCACCCGCCACGCCTGTGGGAGGCGTCTGGGGCGGTTCCGTGGGGGGTGTTTCCGCTTCAGTCATATCTATTTAGGACCAAGACCAAGCCCTCCCCACATATCTTCATCACACCTGAGCCTATCGTGTCGCGTACGCCAGCGAACAATCCCTAGGCATCTCGTGCGGTGGCTCCGTATCGTGCCTCGCTGATCGCGCAGGCCAGAAGGGCCACAAGCTCGGTCTCCGGGATCGGCTCTTCTCTCGTTTGCTGGCAGGATGCATCGAGCCGCATGGTATGAACGTATAAGGAACACGAGGAGAGAGGCAAGCGCAAATCAGCCGAGGTCGCGGCCCCCCCCTCGTCAGGCATTTGCCATGTATCATTCAAGCTGCCTAAATCCTGGCGCGCTGTAACGTGCCGCCACACGGGCACTACCGGAGGCACCGAGCACTTGACCGATGCGACCATCTCAGACCCGGTGCCGGATGCACCGCGCTCGCCTGACAATTCAGCCGTGCTCCATATTATCCTGTCACGGGATTTCGGAATGAGCGTCAGTTATAACGCGAAGGAAGATAGGCTGTCCGCATCCTGCTCAGCGCAAGGCCACGTATGGAACACCGATAGCTCATTCGAATTCAAGCGGTGTGCCGTGACCTTTCGCCGCCATGCAACGGGCCGGCTCCCCGAATTCGCTCAGGAACATGGGTTGGACGGCGCATGCGGCAGTATCCAAATTTCGTCACAGTTAGAGTCGGAGACGTTCGAATATCACAGCGAAGTAATTTCTCCGCCGCCAATCGAGATAACTATTGTTCTCGATGATAGAAATTACGATTTGACGAACCAATTGCTCCGGGCATGCAACGCAATTGATCGAGAAGCATCCTTGTCTTTACGATTTTCGCATCGAAATTTCACCAAGCAATGGGTTGATTTGGGTGAAATTGACTTGATAAAAAAGACCAGATTTCCGATTATTAGCTTCGAACTTGGCACCACACGAAAACCAAATAGGACCGTATATCGACCGCGATTGGCTTGCAGTTCCGTCGCAACCACATTTCTTACATTTACCGCGACGAATTCTGCCTTGCAGACCTATTTGTGGAATTCGGTATTTTCAATATCTTCGATAACACTTACCGGAAACCTACAAAGCAAACAACTTGACGTTTCATCTGATAACGAAACGATTGAAATCAAAGAATACGAACAAGACAGCGGATGGAATCCGGGCTATGCGGCAGAAGCGTTTCCGGGCGTCGTCATGGTGTCCAAAGGCGAAGACTATACCCATTGCTCGGTGACGCTTTATGCAACTAAAGTGGCCTTAGCGCAGCTTGCAGGCCTTCTAATGGGTATGTCAAAGGGCGATACGATAAGGTTCGGAGTATCGCTGATTGCTGATACCCTACCGCTCCAATCGGGTGAGCAAAAAGAATTCGATGTAACCAGTTACACGCCCGAGTTATTGAAATGCTATTCCTGAAGCACTGCTCCTAACCTTCCGTTCTCCACCCCACCTTCGCCAGCCAGTCGACCACATACTCGGCGGACACCCCGGCAAGGTAGCTTTCGGTCTCACGGGTCAACCTGCCACCCCTGGCATCACGTATGGCAGCGGTCAGCCCTGCGACAAGGTCCGCCTCGGCGACAGGCTGGAAAGGCTCTGAGATAGGAAACAGGCTGGACTGCATGACGAGAACATAAAAGGAACATCGGAAGAGATGCAAGCACGCCCTGTTGGCGCGGTTTCAATCAGCACGTGCCCAAGTGCCTGCGTCCGTAATGTCGCCCAACAAGACGCCGGCCCACCAGTCCAGCGCCAGCCTGACATCGGGCTGATAGCGAGCGCGTGCATAGACGCTTGCGAGTGCGCTATGCACATGCACATGGCCGAGCGCGCTTTCCACCACATGGGGAGGATAACCCTTTTCGGCGAGGCTGTTGGCGGCGGTCCGGCGCAGATCATGGCGCGTGAAATGCTTCACTCGCCTCCATTTCGTGTGGTCTTCCTCGCCGCTGTTCAGATCGACCAGCATCGCCTTGACCTTCCGATCCCAATTCCCCAGCCGCGTCCCTTGTCGCGAGCGGAACACCAATAAGCTGTCGTCCGCCTCGCGCTCCGGCATTGCTATGAGCGTCTGCCCGGCGAGCGGCACCACGTGCTTAACGTTCGATTTGTTGCGAGGAACCGTCCATTCGTCGAAGCCGACGTCGCGCCAACGTGCTTCGCATACCTCGCTGAGACGCCCAAGAGTCAACAGCATGAACAACATCGCCTTGCCGTGTGTGCCGCCTTTCCCGTCGCGCCAGTAGGGGACGAGCGCTTCAAGCTCGTCGACGGTCAAGGTTCTCTCACGAGGTGCATTTTTGGGGGGCGCCTGGATTTCATTCAATGCCGTCGGAAAGCGGTCGACATGGCGCGCCGCCCATTTCAGAAATGGCTTGAATGCGCGCACTGCTGTCCCGCATGCCTGGGTGCCGGGGTGCTCGTCGATTGTATGCTGGAGGGATCGAACCGCCAAAGTTTCGAATGGCTTGTCCAGGTGACGGGCGAATACGTGCCTGATCGCTTTGTCCAACGACGTCCAGGAGCGCTTCTTGCCTTCCACTCTCTCCTTGTAGCGATCCAGCACGGCTTCGAGTGTGTCGCCCTCCTGCGCTCGTCTGATACGACGTTCTTCGTTGAGGTCCACTCCGGCAAGCGATTGCTCGCGCATCTCAGCGGCCAGCTTGCGTGCGGCGTCCAGATTCGTTGCGGCGATACGCGCTTTGTGGGTCCGTCCGGTGCGGTCCTTCCAGGCGTAGGCGTATGTCACTCTGCCAGTGGCGCCGGAGATACGCACGCGTAGGCCGATCACGACGGCATCGCTTAGTTGCACCGACTTGCCCGTCTGGGTTACGTCGACAGCAGCCTGCTTGATATCCTTGGCTGTGAGGCGAGGCGGGATGACAGGCATGAGTGACCCTTCGAATGTCCAAGTCGAACTTGGACGCTAGGTGGACACTCAAATCAAGGGTTGCGAAGGCTTTTGGCGCATATCCGGACCAGGAGTGACGAAAAAACAATGACTTACTGTGATGCGCCCTTAGCTCAGATGGATAGAGCAACAGCCTTCTAAGCTGTCGGTCGGTGGTTCGAGTCCACCAGGGCGCGCCAGCCCTCAGCCATGCGCCAGCAGCACCGGGATCGCCGGCGCCTGCCATGCGGCGTCGTTGAGAGCGGTGCCCGGCGGTGGGGCAGGGGGCGTGCGCGGGTCCAGCAGCAGTGCATTGCCGCTCACCCGCCAGGCGTCGGCGAAAGCGCCGAGCAATTCGCTGTCGTCGACCGGGATCGGCAGCGCGGTGCCGTCGGCCAGTTGCAGATCATTGGCCTGGCCGCTGTTGGCGCCGAGCAGGCCACGCACCGAACCGGGACCGTCATCAGGGCCGAGCGCCGCCGCGAGGTCGAACCATTGGCCCTGGTCGGTCACTGTGAGGTGTTCGCCGGTCAGCCATTGCATGCGGTAGCTGCCATCGGCCAGATGGGCGAGGCTGCCGCCATTGAGCGTCTGGCTGGCGCCGGCGGCCAGATCGTCGGCAACGCCGTTCAGCAGCACCAGGTCGGGACGATTGAGGTCGAAGCTGACCCGGTCGGTGCCCAGCCTGGCCGCGACCTGGGTGGTGACGCTGACCGCACCCAGTTCCGGCAGCGCGTCGGCATGGATCTGGATCAGGAAACTGTTGCCGGCCCGGGTGGACTGGGCGAGCAGGAAATCGCCGGTGGCCTGGAAGTCGTAGTGCAGCCCGTCGAAAGTGACCATATGCACGTCGCCCCACGCGGTGCCGGTCGGCGCGATGGTGCCGGTGACGGTAAGCACCTCCGGCGCCAGCGCCGCCGCGAAACCACCGGCATTGGCCCCGGTCGCATCGAGCGTCAGCGTCTCGCTGAAGCTGCCGGCGGTGTCGGTGGCGAGGCTGATGCTACCGGCGCCGCCCTGGCTGCCGGCGACCACCCCGGAGAACGCCGCAAAGCCGCTGTTGCTGAACCCAGCCCCGCCGCCCAGCAGGTAGCTGCCGTTGAGCCAGTCGGCCTGCCCGGTGGCGCTGTTCAGCGCCGCCAGCGAGGCGGTGAGCGCGCCGGCGCCCTGCGTCGCGGTGCCGAGGTCGAGCGTGTAATGCGTCGCGTCCACCCGGATCAGCCGCGGATCGCCGGTGAGGCTGGCGGCGGCGTAATTGTCCACCGCCACCGAGACCGCCACCGTCGCCGGCGCCAACGCTGCGAGGCCCAGCCCGTCGATGCTGTCCGCGCCGGTGCCGCCGTCGCTGGCCAGCGACAGCGTGGCGCTGCCGGCGATGCTGCCGGCGGCGGCAGTGGAGAAGCCGAGCAGCAGCGCCGCATTGTCGGAATCGCCGGCATGCAGCCGCGCGGTGCCGCTGCCGGACGCGACCACCAGACCGCCGCTGGCCGAAGCCAGGCTGGCCTCCAGGTCCTCGGAATAGCCGTCCGCCGCCGCGCTGTTGGCAACGGTGAGCACGGCCACGCCAGGGTCGCCGACATGCACCACGATGGCCAGCGGCGCCACCTCGGCCGAGGCCTGGTGGTAGACGGTGCCGAACGCGTCGATCTGCGGTGCCGAGGCCAGTGCCAGCGGCGACTCGCCGGTGGACAGCGGCGCCAGGGTCACCACCCCGCTGCGCAGCCCGGCCGCCGAGGTATCCAGCGCCAGCGACAGGCTGGAGGCGTCGGTCTGCCCGGCGGCGAGGCCGCTGATGCTGCCGCTGGTGCCAACGTCGCCGCTGCTGCTGGCGGTCACGTCCAGCGCCGCCGCACCAGGGGCTGCGGTGTTGCTGATGCTGATCGCCTGGCTCGCCACCTCGCCCAGCCGGCGGTTGCCGAACACGATGCTGCCGGGCGTGTTCAACGCCGCCGCGGCGGCAGCGGTCACCGTGTCGATGATGGTCAGCGTGATCGCGGCCAGCGCGCTGCTGTAGCCGCTGGCGTTCTGGTCGGTGGGGGTGAAGCTCAGGTTTTCGCTGTGCGCGCCCAGCGTGTCGGTCTTCACCCCGGCGTAGATGCCGCTGTAGCGCCCGCCGGCGGCGATCGGCGCCGGCAGATGGGTGCCGATCACGGTGAAGCCGTCGCCCACCGGCGCGGTGAAGCTGCCGCCGAGCGCATCGGCCGGCGCGGCCGCGGTGTTGGCCAGCGCGAATTGCAATGCCGCCAGCGCCTGGCCCTGCAGCAGCGTGCCGAGGTCCAGCGTGTAGCTGTTGCCGACATGCGTGAGGCTGCCCTGGCCGGACAGCTCGCTCAGCGCCAGCTGCGGCGGCGTGCCCGGCTGCGGCGCGTTGTTGACCACGGTGGTGCTCGCCACCGGCGCGAACAGCACGGTGCCGCCGGGGCTGCTGATGGCGAGTTGCAGGTTCTCCGACGCCAGGCTGCCCAGCGCACCGTCCGGCAGCGCGATGGACACCGTGGTGACGGTGCTGCCGGCGGCCAGCGTGGTGCTGCCGCCGGGCAGCGCGCCGCCGAAACTCGCGGCGTCGAAATAGCCGCTGCCGGCGGCGACCACCGTGTAATCCACCACCGTGTCGGCGGCGGCCGCTTCGGTGAGGTAGATTTCGAAGCTGACATTGGTGGGCGCCGCCGTCGCCTCGGTGACCTGCGCCAGGCTCGCCATCACCCCCAGCGCCGGGACGGCCGGCAGATCGGCGACCGGTGCTGCCGGCGTGGTGGTGGTGATGTAGGACTGCGCGGTGGCCCCGGAGTTGATGAAGCCGGGATCGCCGGTCGCCAGGTAATCCAGCGCCGCCTGGTCGATCAGGCCGGGATCGGTGATGCCGGCGGCGACCGCCATCTGTCGCGCCGCCGCCACCTGGGCCGCCGGCAGATCGGCCAGCGTCACCACATCGCCGGGGAAGCTGCGATCGGTGAAGGTGGCGGTGCTCTGGCCCGGTGCGTAGTCGAGCAGCGAACTGGCATCGCTGACCCGCCAGGAATCGGCGAACGGGCCGTACAGCGTGCTGTCGGCCAACGGCTGCGCCAGCACGGTGCCGTCGGCAAGCTGGAAGTCGTTGCTCTGACCGGCATCCTCGCCCTGCAATCCGCCCACCGTGTTCGGCGTGCCGAGCGGGATGCCGTCATAGACGTTCAGGTAGCGGCCGACATCGGTCACCCGCATGAATTCGCCGCTGTTCCAGTGAACTTCCCAGTCGATGCTGTCCACCCAGTCCAGCGTGCCGCCATCGAGTGCGATCTGCGGATGCGCCTGGTCGAGTGTGACCGCCGCGCCGTTCACCCACACCGTGTCGGCGCGCGTGTCGTCGAAGGTCACCCGGTCGCTGCCGACCGAGGCGCCAACTTCGGTGATCGTGCTGACCTGGGCGCCGCTGTACCATTGCTGCAGCCGCAACTGGATGTCGAAACTGTCGCCGGCGACACGCGATTTCGCCAGCGTGAACTCGCCTTCCGCCTGGAAGTTATAGGCCAGACCGTTATAGGTGACGATGTGCACGTCGCCCCAGGCCTGGCTGAACACCATGGTGGGCGGCACCACGGTGTCGATGATCTGCAGCGTGATCGGCGCCAGCGCGGCGCTGTAGCCGGTGATGTTGCTCCGCTGCGGCGTGAAGGTGATGGTCTCGCTGTTGGCGCCGAACTTCACCGTGTTGATCGTCGCGGTCAGCCCCTGGTAGGTCTGCCCGGCGGTGATCGCGCCGGGCAGGCTGGCGCCGTCGACGGTGAAGCCCTCCACCGGGTCCACGCTGAAGCCGCCGCCGAGATCGTCGGACGGGGCGGCGGCGGCATTGGCGATGGCGAAATGCAGCGTCGGCAACAGCGCGCCGTACTGCACCTGCCCGAGGTCCAGGATGTAGTTGTTGCCGGCATGGCTGAAGCTGCCGAGATTGGTCAGGTCGGTCAGCACCGGCACCGGCGGGGTGCCGGGGATCGCCTGCACCACCGTGCTGCGTGCCGCCGCGGCGAACACCGGCACCCCGCCCTCGGGGCTGATCTGCACCGCCAGGTCCTGGCTGGCGATCAGGCCGAGGGCGCCGGCCGGGATGGCGATATCGAACTCGGCGCTGGTGGCGCCGGCGGCGATCGTCACCCGGCCGCTCGGCAAGGTGCCGCCGAACGCCGCCGCCCCCAGCGCGCCGCTGGCGCCGACCACGGCGTAATCCACCACCGTGTCGGTGGCCGAGGCGGCGGTGAGGTAGGCGGTGAACCGCACCGTGGTGGTATCGGCGTTGTCGCCGACCACCCGCGATTGCTGCGCCAGCACGCCGGCGGCCAGTGGCGCCGGGCCGGTGCGGGTGGCGCGTGCGTCGCTGGTGGTCTCGCCGGCCATCAGGCTGGCATCGGCGGCGACGATCCCGGCATCGCCGCCGCTGACGATATAATCGAATGCCGCGGCATCGGCCGCCCCGGCATCGGTGATCCCGGCGGCGGCCACCACCGCGCGGGCGGCGGCGACCACGCTGTCCGGCAGGTCGGAGAGTTGGATGGTGCCGGCCGGCAGCGACGTGTCAGTGAAGTCCGCCGTGGTCTGCCCCGCGCCGTAATCCAGCAGCGAATAGGCCTGCGGCACCCGCCAGGCATCGGCGAACAGCCCGTACATCGTGGTGTCGCTGAGCGGCCCGGACAGGATCGAGCCATCCGGCAACTGGAAGGCATCGGCGGCGGTATCGGCCAGCGTCGCCAACCCGACCAGCGTGCCAGCCGAGTTGTTCGGTCCCGACGCGATGCTGACGCCAAGGAAATCGCCGGAATCGATGACCGTCATCACCTCGCCGGTGTTCCAGGTCACTCGCCAGCTGTTGGCGGCGATCTGCTCCACCTCGCCGCCGGCCAGCATGGTCGGCGCCGCCCCCAGCGTCACCGCGGCACCGTTGATCCACACCGCATCCGGCCTGGTGGCGTCGAAGGTCACCCGGTCGCTGCCGACCGCGGCGGCGATCTGGGTCATCGCGGTGGCGTACGGGCTGCCCTGGTAGGATTGCAGCCGCACCTGCACGTCGAAATCGTCGCCCGACTGGGTGGAGGTGGCCAGCACGAACTCGCCGACCGCGTTGAAGTCGTACAGCTCGCCGTTCGGGCCGTGGATATGCGGGTCGCCGACGATCTGGGTGAGCGCGTCGACCAGCGCGGCGCGCGATGGCGGCGGATTGCCGGGGATCAGCCCGAGCAGCGCATAGATCGAGAAGGTGACCGCGGTGACACCCAGCGAAAAGAACTTGCCCTCCGGCCCGCCGCCCAGCGCGATGATCTGCTCGTCGTCCGGCAGCAGGTCGATGGTGCCGGTCTTGATGAAGCCGATGGTGTGGTTCACCGCGGCGTCGAACGCGCCGGCGGCGATGGTCTCGCCGAGGCTCTCCAGCAGCCCGTCGCCGAGATAGGCGTTGATCTGCTGCACCGTGCCGGTGATCGCCAGCGTGCCGGTGCCCTGGCCGACGATGGTGCCGCCATAGCTGCCGGTTACATCCAGCGTGCCCACCGGGGTGGCGAACACCACGGTGACCGGCTGGCCGGTGGCCTCGGCATAGGGGTCGGCGACGCTGATGCCGCCCACCCCGGTCGGCGTTCCGGGCACCAGCAGGTTGCCGGCCGGCCCGTTGAACACCGGCCGGGTGACCGGCACGATATCGGTGGTGACGGCGATCGTGCCGCTGGTGCTGGCATCATGCGCGTCGGTCACATTGAGCGTGATGCTGTCGGTGCCGGCGCTGTTGGCATAATACGCGAGGCTGGCCAGCGTGGCGTCCAGGTCGGCCAGGCTGCCGCGCAGGGTCAGCGTGCCGCTGTCGGAACCCTCCACCGTCGCCGCCCCAGCGGCGCTGGCCTGCAACAGCCCGGCGCTGTCGCGGATCACCACGGTCAGCGGCGCGCTGCCGGCAGCGGCGTCGGACAGGCTCAGCCCGGTCAATTGCGCCGCCACCTGCTGGTAACTGTGCAGCGTCGCCGGGGCGGCCAGCACCGGCCCGGCGAGCGGTTCCACATCGGCGGTCAGCGTCAGTGTGTGCGCCGCCAGCGCCGCGGAATAGCCGCTGGCATTGCTGCCGGTGGCGGCCAGCGTCACCGTCGCGGTGACCACCCCGGCGGTCGAGGTGTCCAGCGTCACCATCGGCGCCGTGTCATCCTGCCCGGCGCCAAGGCCGGCGAACGCCCCCAGCCCGGTGAAGCCGAACGCCGCCGCACCGCTGACCGACAGGCTGCCGGCCAGCAGGTCGGCCGGCCCGCCGGCGGCATTCAGCACCCCGAGACCCACACTGAGCGGCCCGGAGCCGAGTGCGATGGTGCCGAGGTCCAGCGTATCGCCGCCGGCCCCGAGGGTGAGGCTGCCGGGCCCGCTGCGCTCCTCGAATTGCGCCACCGCATAGTTGTTCACGGTGAGCGAAACCGGCAGCTCCAGCGTGCCGAGGCCGGTGCTGCCCAGCGTGTCCGCCCCGGTGGCGACGCTGGCGAGGTCGAGCGTCACGCTGCCGCTGATGGTGCCGGCGCTGGCGGTGGAATAGCCCAGCGCCAGCGTGCTGTCGTTGCTGGCCCCCGGCGCGATCAGCCCGGTCGTGCCGCTGCCGCTGACGCCGCCGCTGACGCCGAGCACGCTGGCGGTCAGGCTCTCGGAATAGCCATCGGCGGCGGCCAGGTTGCTGATCGCAATCGCGGTGCTGCCGGCATCGCCGACATGCACGATGCTGTCCCGTGGTGCCGCGCCGGCCTGCGCCAGCCGCCAGACCGTGCCGCTGACCGCAACCGTCTGGCTCGGCAGCGGCGCGGTGGCGCCGCCGACATCGCTGCTGAAATCCAGCCGCAGGCTGCCGCTCAGCGCGCCGACGCCGCTGGTGTTCAGCCCGATGGTGAAGGCGCCGGCAGCGACCGCGCCGGCGGCCAGCAACGCGACGCTGCCGCTGGCCGTGGCATTGCCGGTGGTGGTCCCCACCTGGCCGTCCAGCGCCACGCCGGGGCTGGCGTTGTTGGTCACCGAAATGCCGCGCGTGGCGGCATCGCCCAGATGCAGGTCGCCGAACGCCAGCGGCCCGGCCGGGTCGAGCGTCACCGAGGCGGTGCCGGTGGCGGTGATCGTGCTGTTGCCGCCGGCCTGGGTGACCCCGAAAATCGCGCCGGAATAGTCGCCTGCCAGCGTGAGGTCGAGCGTGCCGCCGCCGGCCAGCGCCACCGCGAGGCTGGAAAGCCCGCTGCCGGCATCGAAACTGGCGCTGGCGCGGGTGGCGTTGACCCCGCTCAGCGTCAGCGTCTCGCCCAGCGCCAGCCCGGCGATCGCACCGGTGACGCTGGCCGCTGCCGCCAGCACCAGCGTGCCGCCGACGCCGGCAAACCGCAGCACCTGGCTGTCGCCGCCGTCCAGCACGAGTTGCGCGCCGGCGGCGATGTCGATCTCGCCGGCCCCGGTCACCGCACCGGTGATCTCCAGCGTGCCGCCGCTGGCCAGCAGCGTCGCGGCGTTGGCCAGCGCCGCGTCGATGGTGCCGAAGCCGCCGGCCAGCGCCGCGGCCTCCAGCGTCACCTGCCCGGCGCCGAGCGTGCCGCCGGCCAGCGCCAGCCGGCCGCCGCTGAAGTCGGCGCTGCCGGCGCTGACCATGCCCAGCAGGGTCAGCGTGCCGGCGGTCTCGCTGAACCCATCGGTCACCGTCAGCATACCGCCGGCATCGATTGCGATCGAGCCGCTGTTGCCGGCCGCCCCGGTGGCGGCGAGTACCGCGCTGGCGGTGCCGGGATTGCCGATCACCACCACGTCGCCGCTGTTCGCCAGCACGCCCACCGTCACCCGGACATCGCTGGCCAACTGGTCCGAGCCCCGGCCGATCGAAAGCACACCGCTGTTGCTCAGCGTGCCGCCGACGCTGACCACGCTGCCGCCGCTGCCGGCGAACTGGTCGTCGATATCGATCCGCCCGGTATTGCCGAGGTCGCCGGCCACCGCCAGCGTCTCGCCGGCCAGCGACAGCGTGCCGGCCACGCTGGCAAGCCCGGTCAGCGCGCTGTTGGTGGTCGCATCGGCGGCGTCGGCCACCCGCGACTGGCCATAGAATTGCAGCAGGCTGCCGGCGGTGATGGTGCCGATCTGCCCGGCGTCGAACACCAGCGCCGCCTCGCCATCCAGCGCCACGCTGCCGCTGGCCGCACCCGCGGTGCCCATGCCGGCATTCGAATGCACGGCCAGCGTCACCGTCGCGGCCGGGTGGGTGTAGGCGCCGATCAGGTTGATCTGCCCGGTATTGCTCAGCGCCGCCACCGCCACCGACACCGCGCTGGCCAACTGGTCCGAGCCACGGCCGATCGAAAGCACACCGCTGTTGCTCAGCGTGCCGCCGACGCTGACCACGC
>JBEPTZ010000051.1:0-29295 GCA_041691815.1 Rhodospirillales bacterium
CCGCCATCCTGGCCCGGGCGCTCGGCATCCCGGTGCTGGCCGGCGCCCGCGGCATCGTCGACGCCGCGATGGAAGGCGACGAGGTGGTGCTGGACGCCGATGACGGCCAGGCGATCCTGCGCCCGGAGCAGGAAATCCGCGCCGCCTATATGCGCGCGCTGCGGGCCAGCCGCGAACGCCAGGCCGGCTGGGCGGCGCTGCGCGAGCTGCCGACCGAAACCCGCGACGGTGCGCCGGTGCGGCTGATGCTCAATGTCGGCCTGACCATGGAACTCGGGCAGTTGGAGGCCACCGGGGCGGCCGGCATCGGCCTGTTCCGCACCGAGATCGCCATGCTCGCCCGCGGCGCCATCGTCGACGTGCCGGAGCAGGCGGCGGTCTATGCCCGCGTGCTGGACGCCGCCGGCAGCCGCCCGGTGGTGTTCCGCACGCTGGATCTCGGCGGCGACAAGCTGCTGCCCGGCTCGGTGCCGGCCGAGGAGGAAAACCCGGCAATGGGCTGGCGGTCGCTGCGCATCGGGCTGGACCGCCCGGCGCTGTTCCGCCGCCAGTTGCGCGCCCTGCTGCTGGCCGCCGGCGGTCGGGCGCTGTCGGTGATGTTCCCGATGGTCGCCACCGTCGCCGAATTCCGCGCCGCCCGCGCGCTGCTGCTGGCCGAGACCGCCCGCGTCCGCCCGGCGCCGTCGATCCTGCGGATCGGCACCATGATTGAGGTGCCGGCGCTGCTGTGGCAGTTGCCGGCGCTGCTGGAGGAAGTGGATTTCATCTCGGTCGGCACCAACGACTTGATGCAGTTCCTGTTCGCCGCCGATCGCTCCAGCCCGGCGCTGGTCGGCCGCTACGATGTGCTGTCGCCGCCGGTGCTCGACCTGCTGGCCGACCTGGCGAAGCGCTGTGCGGCCGCCGGCGTCGAATTATCGGTCTGCGGCGAACACGCCGCCCGCAAGCTGGAGGCGATGACCATGGTCGGGCTGGGCATCACCACGCTGTCGATGCCGGCCGCCTCGCTGCTGCCGGTGAAGGCGATGCTGGCCGAACTCGACCTCGCGGCGTTCCGCCAGGTGCTGGCGGCAATCCGCCGCACCGGCGCCGGGGCGGCCAGCCTGCGCGAGCCGATCGCCGCCTGGGCGCGCGAGCACGGCGTGCCGGAATAGCGCCTCCGCTGGGCTGCTTTGCGACGAATTGATGCGATTTTCCTGAAGCCCTGATTCGGTCAAGTTTGCTGCCATTGACCAACGGTTTCGACAATCCCGCCGAATCCGCGCCGGCGCGCGGCTGTTGGCAATCACGGGATTTCGCGATAGAAGCTGTGCTCAGGTGTGGAACCGGCGAAGGCTGCCGGGTCATCCAACCGGCGCAGGTTTGATCGCCAATCGACACGACATTTCCGGGAATCAGCCTATCGTGCTGCAGGATCGCAGGTCCAATCTGGATGAGGCGGCAGTCGCCGAGGGGCCGGGCACGCCGGTCGCCGAGGCTGCCCGCCCGCTGCGCGCTGCGCCCGACGCGCCGTATTCGCCGGTGATGGCCACCCGCATGGGTGCCGATTTGCGCGCGGCGCGCGAGCGGGTGGGCTGCACCCTGCCGGCGATGGCCGCACACCTGCGCATCCGCCTGCCCTACCTGGAAGCCATCGAGGACGGGCGGATCGCCGATCTGCCCGGCAACGCCTATGCGATGGGCTTCGTGCGCACCTATGCCAGTTCGCTCGGCCTGGATGCCGACGAAATCTCCCGCCGCTTCCGCGCCGAGGCGGCGGCGGTCAACCGCAAGACCGAACTCTCGTTCCCCGCCCCGGTGCCCGAGCGCGGGGTGCCGGCCGGGGCGATGATGCTGCTGGGCCTGGTGCTGGCGGTCGGCGCCTATATCGGCTGGTACCGGCTGTCCGGCGAACGCGCGGTGCCCGACCCGGTGCGCCCGGTGCCGGAACGTCTGGCCGCCCTGGTGCCGCCACCGCCGATGCCGGCCCCCACCCCCGCGGAGGCACCCGCCGCCGCTGTGCAGCCCCCCGCTGCCGCCTCGGCTGTCGTGCCGTCGCCGCAGGCGGTGCTGGCCACGCTGCCGCCGGTCAATCCGCCGCCGGCGGTGGTGACCCCGGTGGCGCCGGCCGTCTCACCGGGCTCGGCGGTTGCCGCGACGATGGCCGCCCCGCCGGCCGATGTCCCGCCCGCCGTCAATGGCGGCCGCATCGCGCTGCGCGCCACCGCCGATGCCTGGGTACAGGTGCGTGACCGCCAGGGCAGCGTGCTGCTGAACCGCGTCCTGCGCGCCGGCGAAACCTGGGCAGTGCCCGGCGGCCGCGACGGCCTGACGCTGACCACCGGCAACGCCGGCGGCACCGAATTGCTGGTCGATGGCCAGGTCACACCGGCACTCGGCGCCAGCGGCGCGGTGCGGCGCGACCTGCCGCTGAACGCCGATGCGATCAAGGACGGCAAGCTCGCGGCACTCGCCCCCAGGTAAGGCCTTCTTTTTGTGAACAAAAAGAAGCAAAAAACTTTTCATCCATTGGAGTGTACGGAATCTCCACCCCTCCGCTGTTGCAAGGCGGATAAAAGTTTTTTGGTTCTTTTTTTCAAAAAAGAACCGCTACCCTCTGCATCCCCCGCCTGCGCAATGCCCATTTGCGCGGTGCGGCGTGAAAAGGCATGGTGCGGCCGGGTTCGTTTTGGCTTGGCCGCCACACCGGAGCATTCGACCATGAGCAGTTATCGTCCGTATCAGAACATCGAGCGTCGCAAGTCCCGCCAGATCATGGTGGGTTCGGTGCCGGTGGGCGGTGATGCGCCGATCACCGTGCAGACCATGACCAACACGCTGACCACCGATGTGGCCGGCACGGTGGCGCAGATTCTGCGGTCCGAGGCGGCCGGGGTGGATATCGTCCGGGTCTCCTGCCCGGACCAGGAGAGTGCGCTGGCGCTGAAGGACATTATCGCCCAGGTCAATGTGCCGGTCGTTGCCGACATCCATTTCCACTACAAGCGCGCCATCGAGGCGGCGCAGAGCGGGGCGGCCTGCCTGCGCATCAATCCCGGCAATATCGGCAGCCCGGAGCGGGTGCGCGAGGTGATCCAGGCGGCGCGCGACCATAACGTGTCGATGCGCATCGGGGTGAATGCCGGCTCGCTGGAGCGGCATCTGCTGGAGAAATACGGTGAGCCCAACCCGGAGGCGCTGGTGGAAAGCGCGCTGGAGCACGCCAAGATATTGCAGGACAACGATTTTCACGAATTCAAGATCAGCGTGAAGGCGTCCGACGTGTTCATGGCGGTGGCCGCCTACCAGCAACTCGCCGAGGTCTGCGACCATCCGCTGCATATCGGCATCACCGAGGCCGGCGGCAAACGCGCCGGCACGGTGAAATCGGCGATCGGGATGGGCAACCTGCTATGGGCCGGCATCGGCGACACACTGCGCGTTTCGCTGTCGGCGGAACCCGAGGAGGAGGTGCGGGTCGGCTGGGAGATATTGAAATCATTGGGAATTCGCCACCGCGGCGTGAAGATCATCTCCTGCCCGTCCTGCGCCCGGCAGGGTTTCAACGTGATCGAGACGGTGCAGATATTGGAGGAGCGGCTGGCGCATATCGAGGTGCCGCTGTCGCTGTCGATCATCGGCTGCGTGGTCAACGGCCCCGGCGAGGCGCTGATGACCGATCTCGGCGTCACCGGCGGCGGCGCCAGCCGGCACGCTGCCGGGCGGCACATGGTGTATTCGGCCGGCAAGACCGACCATACCGTGGACGCCAAGGATATGGTCGAGCATATCGTGGAACTGGTTGAAAAGCGGGCGGAAGTGATCAAGGCCGAGATGGACGCGGCGAAACTGGCGGCAGCACAACAGGCGGCGGAATAACGTGAGTGAACTACAGCCGGTCCGTGGCACCAGGGACCTGATCGGGGAGGATGCGCGGCGGCATTTCCATGTAATCGACACGGCGCGTAAAATTGCCGCGACATTTGGATTTGACGAATGGTCGACGCCGATCTTCGAGGATACCCGCGTATTCGCACGAGGACTTGGCGATAGCTCGGATGTGGTGATGAAGGAGATGTATTCCTTCACCGATCGAGGCGGCGAATCTTTGACCCTGCGCCCCGAGGCCACCGCCGGGGTGTGTCGCGCGCTGGTCACCAACGGGTTGACCCAGTCGCTGCCGCAGAAAGTGTTCTATACCGGCCCGATGTTTCGTTACGAACGGCCGCAGAAGGGGCGTTACCGGCAGTTCCATCAGATCGACGTCGAAGTGCTCGGCAGCGACTCGCCGCTGGCCGATGCCGAGGTGATCTCCTGCGGCTGGACGATCCTGCAAGCCCTTGGAGTCGCTGACGATACCCATCTGGAACTGAACACGCTGGGCGACCGTGAGAGCCGCGACGCCTATCGCGTGGCGCTGGTGGAATATTTCACCGCGCATCAGGCGGCATTGTCCGAGGACAGCGTCACCCGGCTTGAGCGCAACCCTTTGCGAATCCTCGATTCCAAGGACGAGGGTGACCGCAAGATCGTCGCCGGCGCGCCGACCATCGAGGGCTTTCTGACCGACCCGGCGCGGCAGTTCTACGACACTTTACGCAATCATCTCAGTCGCTTCGGGGTGGCGTTCGAGCAGAACTGGCGGATTGTGCGGGGGCTGGACTACTACAGCCACACCGCCTTCGAATTCGTCACCACGCAGCTTGGCGCCCAGGGCACGGTGCTCGGCGGCGGGCGCTATGACGGGCTGGTGGAGGAGATGGGCGGGCCGCATACGCCCTGTGTCGGCTGGGCGGCCGGGGTGGAACGGCTGTCGATGCTGCTGGCCGAACCGCCGGCGGCGCCGCGCGGGGTGGCGCTGATTCCGGTCGGCGATGCGGCGCAACCCGTTGCTTTGGATGTGCTTTTGGCGCTCCGCCAAGCCGGCATCCGGGCCGAGATCGGCTATCGCGGCAACCTCAAGCGGCGGATGGAGCGGGCCAACAAGAGCGGCGCGCGGGCTGCGGTGATCCTCGGCGAGGCGGAAATCGCCCGCGGCGTGGCGCAGGTGAAGGACCTTTCCACCGGCGCACAGGCGGAAGTGGCGCTGGCCGGGATCGTCGCTCACCTGTCATGAGCCTGGATTACAAACTCGACCGGATCGTCGCGCGTGCCGACGAGCTGCGGGCAATTCTCAGTAATGGAGCCACCGGCGAGGTTTTTGTGCGCTCGTCCAAGGAATTGTCCGAAATCGAGCCGGTGGTGGCCAAGGTGGACGAGCTCCGAGCCGCCGAAAAGGCGCGAAAAGAGGCCGAAAATCTGCTGGAAGACGCCGAAATGCGCGCTCTGGCGGAGCAGGAACTGCTCGAATTGCGGGAGAAAATCCCGCTGCTGACCCGGGAAATCCAGCTTGCCTTGCTGCCGAAGGACGAGGCGGACGCCAGATCGGCGATTCTGGAGGTACGGCCGGCGGCAGGTGGTGATGAGTCATCATTGTTCGGCGCCGAACTATTTTCGATGTACCAGAAATACGCGGGTATGCAGGGCTGGCGGTTCGAGGTGATGGAATACGACGCCAACGAACTCGGCGGCATCAAGGGCGCCATGGCCGAGGTGACCGGGCGGAACGTGTTCGCGCGGCTGAAATACGAGAGCGGCGTGCACCGGGTGCAACGGGTGCCGGCCACCGAAAGCCAGGGCCGCATCCACACCTCCACTGTCACCGTCGCCGTGCTGCCGCAGGCCGAGGAGGTGGATGTGCAGATCAACGACGAGGACCTGCGGATCGACGTCTATCGGGCCTCAGGCGCCGGCGGGCAGCACGTCAACAAGACCGAAAGTGCCGTCCGCATCACCCATATCCCCACCAACACCGTGGTGGCGATGCAGGAAGAAAAAAGCCAGCACAAGAACAAAGCCAAGGCGATGAAAATCCTGCGCGCCCGCATCTACGAACAACAACGCGCCAGCCTGCACGCCACCCGCGCCGCTGACCGCAAATCCCAGGTCGGCACCGGCGATCGCAGCGAACGCATCCGCACCTATAACTTCCCGCAAGGGCGCGTGTCCGACCACCGGATCAACCTGACACTGTATAAAATTGATCGAGTGATGCAGGGGGAACTGGATGAATTCATTGATGCGCTGACGGCGGAAGATCAGGCGGCGAGACTCGCAGCGGAAGTATAAGAGAAGGGCTCTTTTTTACAAAAAAAAACCAAAAAAACCATTTGCCTTGCAACGGCGGTGCCGTGGAGAGTCCGGAGTCTCCAAGATGGATGAAAAGTTTTTTTGCTTCTTTTTGTTCACAAAAAGAAGTCCTTGCTGACCTCCCTGCGCGAGATCGCCGCCCGTCTGAAGGCGGCCGGCATCGAGGGTGCCTTGTTCGAGGCGCGGTTGCTGCTGGCGCATGCGTCGGGTGCGGAATTGGAGGCGCTGGTGGCGCGGCGTTGCCGGCGCGAGCCGATGGCGTTGATTTTGGGGCGGCAGGGGTTCTGGACGCTTGATCTGGAGGTATCGCGCGACACCTTGATTCCGCGGGCGGATTCCGAGGCGTTGATTGAGGCGGCGGTGACGGCGTTGCCGGATCGGGCGGCGGTGCGGCGTGTGCTGGACCTGGGGACCGGGACCGGGTGTTTGCTGCTGGCGGCGCTGGTGGAGTTTCCGCAGGCGTTCGGGGTGGGGGTGGATGTGGTGCCGGCGGCGGCGGCGTTGGCGGCGCGCAATGCGGGGCTGAACGGGTTGGCGGGGCGGGCGGCGTTTGTGGCCGGGGTGTGGGGGGAGAGTGTTGCCGGGCGGTTCGAGCTGGTGCTGTGCAACCCGCCTTATATCGAGCATGCGGCACTGGCTGGGCTGATGCCGGAGGTGGCCGACTTTGAGCCGGCCAGTGCGCTGGATGGTGGGGTGGATGGGCTTTCGGCGTATCGGCAGGTGATTGCGGCGCTGCCGGGGCTACTGGCGGCCGGCGGTGTGGCGGTGCTGGAACTCGGGGCGGGGCAGGCGGATGCGGTGGGTGCGTTGGCGGTTGCGGCGGGGTTTTTGCTGCCGGTGTTGCGTGACGATCTGGCCGGCATTGCGCGGGCGATGGTGCTTCGGGGCGGGAATCGCTGAAAAAATGTTTGGCATGTGCGTTCGGGGCCTGTAGCTTGGACTTGTGCGGCAGAGGTCGGTCGAGTCCGGTGCGCCGCGCAACCCCAATTCGGTTCGACGTGGTTGCCTTTGCGAGGGAGATCGCGTGCGCCGCGATTGCGGAACACCGGGCGGTAGGGCTTTGAGCCAGCGGCTCGCCGATCCGCACACAGCTTGGGGATTGCCGCGCCGATGGCGTGGCGGCCCCACTATCGTGAACAGGAAAGTGTTTTGGTAAACTGATGAATATGAAACGCATGCGCGGACGCAACCACCGGACCGGTGGGGGCGGGACTGGCGGCGGAGGCGGGGGCGGCGGTGGCGGCCCGGTTCGCCATCATGGCGGCAACATTCCGCTCAATCGCAACCACGTGTTCGACAGCAGTGGCCCGGATCTGCGGATTCGCGGCACCGCGCAGCAATTGTTCGAGAAATATCTGCAGCTTGGCCGCGACGCGACCGGCGCCGGCGACCGGGTGATGGCGGAGAGCTATTTCCAGCATGCCGAGCACTATTTCCGCGTGCTGAATGCCATGAACCAGGCGCAGCAGGTGCAGCAGGGCGGCGGCCAGGCGAATGGCATCCAGCGCCGGCCATACGGCCAGGAGCAGGACGGCGAGTCCTACCAGGACGACCAGCCGGGCCTGGGCGATCAGCCCTCAGGGCAGGGCGAGGGCCGGGACATCCCGATCACCGCGGCGCCGGAGTAACCAAGTCCCTCTTTTTGTGAACAAAAAGAAGCAAAAAAACTTTCTATCCGCTTTGGAGGCTCCGGAGCCCCAACCGCTCCGTCGTTGCAAGGCGGATGAAAGTTTTTTGCGCGCTTTTTTTCAAAAAAGCGCTGCTTTCACTGCCTCCGCCTCGGCGCCCACGATCAGGCCGTGGCGCAGGAACAGGGCGAGCAGCACCAGGTTGACGTTGAACTTGAAGGCGTCGGTGTTGCGCACGGCGTCGAGCGCGCGGGGCAGCGGCCAGAGTTCGAAGGATTCCACCTCGCCGTCGGCGGCGTGCGGGGTGAAGTCCGCCGGCAGTGCGACTTCGTAGCAGTGCAGCAGGTCGCGGCGCAGGCCCTCCGCGCGGTCCATCGCGTAGCTGATGGTGCCGGTGGGGATGGCGGTGGCGGCCAGTGCTGCGGGCATCGCGGCTTCCTCGGCGGTTTCCTTGATCAGGGTGTCCCACGGCGTGAGGCCGGCCGGGATGCCGCCGGCGGTGATGTGGTCGAGCTTGCCGGGGTCGAGCGCCTTGTTGGCGGCGCGGCGGGCGATCCAGATGTGCGGGCCGTTGGGCGTGGCGACCAGGCCGTCGAGGTGGATGCCCTGGGACTGGATGCCGAATTTCGGCAGCGCGCCGCGATCGATGGTGGTGAGCACCGGCTGGTCGGGGGCGGCGCGGACGTCGAAGGCTTCGTTGCGCCAGCGCATCACGCCGCGCTCGGCCAGGCTGCGGGCGAGGGCCGGCAGGGTGGCGGCGGCGTCGGCGGCGAGGGTGACCTTGTGGCGGTCGGCGGTGACGTGGGGGAAGTCGGCGAGCAGGCGGGCGAAGGCCGGCAGCACCCAGCCCACCGTGTCGAGGCCGATACAGAAACGCAGGCGGCGGCCGGGCAGGACTGCGTTGTTGCAGATGGCGAAGTGGCGCAGGAGGTCGGTCATGCGCCTGGGTAGCATGGCCGGGGCAGGCAGCGGAATGGCTGCTCTGGCCTGTCGCGGCTTTGCAATATGCGGCGCGCATGCCACATGCCCAGGGATGAGGTATCGGATATGAGACGCGCGGCGGGGCCGCAATTGAAAATCGGGCCGGGGGTGCAACGCTCGGCGCTGGCCACCATCGCCTCGCTGCTGCCGTATCTGTGGCCGAAGGGCGAGACCGCGGCGAAGGTGCGGGTGGTGATCGCCGCCGTGTTCCTGGTCTGCGCCAAGGTGGCGGTGGTGCTGGTTCCGGTGCTGTACAGCCGGGCGGTGGACGCGCTGGCGCCGGCCGGCGGGGCTGCGGTGCTGGCGGTGCCGCTGGCGCTGATCGTCGGTTACGGGCTATTGCGGGTGGCGGCCTCGGGGTTTGGGGAGCTGCGCGACGCGGTGTTCGCCGCCGTGCAGCAGCGCACGGTGCGGCGGGTGGCGCTGCAGACCTTCCAGCATATGCATCGGCTCAGCCTGCGGTTCCATCTCGACCGGCAGACCGGCGGGCTGTCGCGCGGCATCGAGCGCGGCACCACCGGCATCGAGAACGTGCTGCGGCTGGCGGTGTTCAACGTGATCCCGACGCTGCTGGAAGTGGCGATGGTGACCACCATCCTGTGGCGGGTGTTCGACTGGCGGTTCGCGCTGGTGACGCTGGTGGCGGTGGGGATCTATCTGGCGTTCACGCTGCTGTTCACCGGCTACCGGGTGCGCATCCGGCGGACCATGAACGAGAATGACAGCGACGCGCAGTCCAAGGCGGTGGACAGCCTGCTGAACTACGAGACGGTGAAGTATTTCGGCAACGAGGCGCATGAGGCGGCGCGGTTCGATGCCGCCTGGGCGCGGTTCGAGCGGGCCGCGGTGAAGAGCCAGGTGACGCTGAACATGCTGAACCTGGGCCAGGCGACGATCATGGCGCTGGGGCTGGCGGTGGTGATGCTGCTGGCCGCCGAAGGGGTGCAGGACGGCAGCATGACGGTGGGCAAGTTCGTGCTGGTGAACACCTATCTGATGCAGATGTACCAGCCGCTGAACATGCTGGGCTTCGTGTACCGGGAAATCCGCCAGGGGCTGACCGACATGGAGCAGATGTTCCGGTTGCTGGCGGTGGGCCAGGAGGTGGCGGACAAGCCGGGGGCGCCGGCGCTGGCGGCACCGCATAAGGGGCCGGCCGGCGAGGTGGTGTTCGAGGATGTGCGGTTTGGCTACGACGAGGCGCGCGGCGTGCTGCGTGGGGTGTCGTTCCGGGTGCCGGCCGGTGGCTCGCTGGCGGTGGTGGGGCCGACCGGGGCGGGCAAATCGACGATCAGCCGGCTGCTGTTCCGGTTCTACGATGCCACCGGCGGGCGGGTGCTGATCGACGGGCAGGATATCCGCGACGTGACGCAGGACAGCCTGCGGGCTGCGATCGGGGTGGTGCCGCAGGATACCGTGCTGTTCAACGACACCATCCGCTACAACATCGCCTATGGCCGGCTGGGCGCCAGCCAGGAGCAGATTGAGCATGCGGCGCGGCTGGCGCAGGTGCATGAGTTCGTGATGCGGTTGCCGGACGGCTACGACACCAAGGTGGGCGAGCGCGGGCTGAAGCTGTCGGGCGGCGAGAAGCAGCGGGTGGCGATCGCGCGGACGATATTGAAGGACCCGCGCATCCTGGTGCTGGACGAGGCGACCAGTGCCTTGGACACCGGCACCGAGCAGGAGATTCAGGCGGCGCTGCGGGCGGTGGCGGCGCATCGCACCTCGATCACCATCGCGCATCGGCTGTCCACGGTGGTGGATGCCGACCAGATCATCGTGCTGGATCATGGCCGAGTGGCGGAGCAGGGCACCCATGCGGCGCTGCTGGCCGAGGGCGGGATGTATGCGCGGATGTGGGCGATGCAGGCGGAACAGCAGGAGGCCGATGCCGCGGTGTGAGGGGCGACGGGTTCCCAAACGCCGGGTGGCGGGCCATATCGGAATGTGGACAGGAGTGTTTGGCGATGACCACGAAGAATTCTGGGGCAGCAGACAATGCCGGCGCTGGGGCGGAAATGCCGGAGGATCTCAGCCAGGCTGGCCAGGTGATCGACAAGGCGGTGGAATACCTGGTCGGGCGGAATATCGACCCGCTGGCGGTGGCTTCGGCGATGCTGGGGGCGGCGCTGGGGCTGCTGGCGCGGGGGTTGAGCGACGAGATGATCGTGGGGGTGCTGAACAATGCCATCGCCTCGGTGCGCAGCGGCGAGTTCCGGCAGATCGAGCATTAGCGCTCACTTGACGAACCGGGTCGGGTTCGCCATAAGCCCGGGCTTCTGATGCACCCACGCGCGGCCGGTTCGGGCCGCGTGCGATCAAGGATTTTCGCCATGGCCCGCCGCTGTGAGATCACCGGCAAGGGCGTGCTGTCTGGCAACAACGTCAGCCACGCCAATAACAAGACCCGTCGCCGGTTCCTGCCGAACCTGCAGCAGGCTTCGCTGCTGTCCGACACGCTGGGCACTTCGGTGCATATGCGGCTGTCGACCCGGGCGATCCGCACGGTGGAGAAGAATGGCGGGATCGACGCGTTCCTGCTGTCGACGCCGAATTCGCGGCTGCCGGTGGAGGCGCTGGTGATCAAGCGCCGCATCCAGAAGGCGGCGGAGAAGAAGGCGGCGTAAGCGCCACTTCTCGCTTTGATGGTTCGGCCCGCCGCGGGAGACCGCTGGCGGGCCGAATAGCGTTCGGGGTGCGGCGCGGGATGGGCTGTTTACAAAAGAAGACGTTTCTACTGCGCTGATCCGCGTTAACGATTGGGTTCGGTTCTGGCGCTACACTGGTGGAATGATGTGGTTCGGGATTCTGGCTGGTGCGGCGCTGCTGGCGGCGGGGTGGCTGTGGGCGGCGCTGCGCGTGCTGCGGGTGGCGCATGCCGGGGCGGAGGCGCGGGAGGCGGCGAACGGGGCGCGGGCGGCGGCGGCGACCCGGCTGCTGCGGCTGAGCGCGCAGGAGTTGCGCGATGTGGGGGTGCGGCTGCACGGCCATGCCGACCATGCCGGCGCCGGGAGCGCGCTGGCGGCGGAGTTGGCGGCGGCTTCGGCGCAGTTGCTGGAGATTGCCGACGAATTGCAGGACCGGGCGCTGCCCGGCGTCGGGGCGCGGACGCTGTGCTGCGAGCGGGTGGAGGTGATGGCGCTGGCCGAGGAGGCGGTGGCGGCGTCGGCGGCGCTGCTGGCGCCGGGGCGGCGGCATTGGCGGATGCCGGAGGCGGGGGCCGCGTGGCTGTGGGCGGATCGGCGGGCGTTGCGGCATGTGCTGGGGCGGGTGCTGGCCGATGCGGTGCGCAATACACGCAATGACGATTGGATCGAGATTGCGTTGCGGCCGGTGGGGGACGGGCTGGCGCTGGTGGTGGAGGATGAGGGGGTGGGGTTTGCCGCCCCTGGTGGTGGCGGTGGGGTGGTGCTGGCGGCGGACAGCCGGGGCATCGGGTTGCGGCTGGCGCTGGCGCGCAGCCTGATGGAGGCGCATGGCGGCCGCCTGGAGGTGGAGGCGCTGCCCAAAGTGGGCAGCCGCGTGAGCCTGGTGTTTCCCGCCGCGAGGTTGCGGCCAGACTCCAAGGGATAGAAAGTTTTTTTGCTTCTTTTTGTTCACAAAAAGAAGACCTTGCTTCCTTTGTTTGGCCGCGCCACGCTGCCGAGATGATAATATTGCGCCTGCTGTTCCTGCTGCCGCTGTTGCTGGCCCTGCCGGCGCGGGCCGCCACCGTGCATGTGCGTTACGACCGCTCGGTGGACAGTTTCGAGGTGCATCAGGACCTCAGCTATGTGCTGACCTCGACCCTGGACGCCACTTTGCTGACGCCGCGCGGGCTAAGGCAGGGGGAGCGGAGCCGGCGCAATTTCTATCCGGATCATCAGAGCCTGGAGGTGCTGGAGGCCTGGGTGGAGCAGCCGGATGGCAGCCGGGTGGTGGTGGAGAAATCGTCGATCTTCACCCGGCCGAGTGCGGCCGCACAGGGGGCGCCGGGATTCAGCGGGGCGCAGACCACGACGGTGCTGTTTCCTCAGTTGCGGCTGGGCAGCCGGATTCACATCAAGTGGCGGCTGGAGCAGAAGACGCCGCCGCTGCTGGGGTTCAGCGCGCTGAGCGAGGCGGGGTTCGAGGTGCAGACGGTCAGCGATGAGACGGTTATCACGCTGCCGGCGAGCGTGACGCTGCGCTGGAGCAAGCGTGGGCCGTTCGAGGTGACCGATACCACGGCGGATGGGGTGCGGCGGATTACCGCGACCATTCGCGATGTGGCGCCGCGCGAGCGAGAGCGGGACATGGTGGCGCTGTCGGATTTCGTGCCGCTGTTTGCGGCGACCACGCTGCCGGATCTGGCGGCGGTGGGGGCGATCTATTTTCGCGAGTCCGAGGGGCGGGCGGTGGTGACGCCGGAGATCGCCAGGCAGGCGGCGCTGATTGTCGGCGACAAGACCGGGCTTGCGGCGGCGCAGGCGATCTATGACTGGGTGGCGGGGAATATCCGCTATGTGGCGATCTATCTGGACCCGAATGATGGCTGGGTGCCGCATGCCGCCTCGGCGGTGCTGGCGGCCGGCTATGGCGACTGCAAGGACCATGTGGTGATCATGCAGGCGCTGCTGGCGGCGCGCGGGATCAAGGCGGAGGCGGCGATCATCGACTGGGGGGATCGCACTCGCGACTTGCCATTGCCGCTGCCGAGTCAGTTCAATCATGCGATCGTCTATCTGCCGGCGTTCAACAGGTTCGCCAATCCGACCGATCCGTATTCCAGCTTCGATGCGTTGGAGCGGCGGCTGTCGGGCAAGACGGTGGTGCTGGCGACGCCGGCCGGTGCGGTGATGCGGACGCCGGCGGCGACACCGGCGGATAACCGCTACAGCATCAGCCAGCGGATCGTGATCGCGGTGGACGGGACGCTTTCCGGGCATGCCAGGATTACCGCCTCGGCCAATCTGGACAGTGGGCTGCGGACCGCGGTGGCCAATAGTTCGTCGCTGACCGACCTGGCCGAGCGGGTGCTGGCGAAAACGCCGGAGGGCGGGTTCGGCACCTTCATCGCCGGCAATCCGCGCGATCTGGACCGGCCGTTTCCGCTGGAGGCGGATTGGCACAGCCCGCAGGCGGTGACGTTCCAGGGGAACGCGGGCCAGGGCCGCACCGCGTATCTACGAGTGCCGGCGGGGGTTGATATCGAGCCGGCCAATGCGCTGCGCACCAAGCTGTCGCCGCCGGGGATGCGGCAGACGCCGATCCTGGCCGGGGTGGGGGAATATGACTGGAACACCACACTGGTGCTGCCGGCCGGGATGCGGGTGATGCAGTTGCCGGACGCGGTGCGGCTGGCGACCAGCGCCGGGAGTTATACTGCGACGTATATTCGCGCCGGGGCGGAGGTGCAGGTCAGCCGGCGGCTGGTGATCGAGCGGGACGTGGTGGCGCCGGGTCACTACGAGGCGCTGGAGAAGCTGCTGCTGGCGCCGATTGACGATGCGCGCAGCGTGATGGTGCTGGAGCGGGCGGAGTCGTAGTTTCCGCGTTGCCGAAGCAAGCCAGGAATCACAAAGAGACGTAGAGGCGAAGAGACAGTCTTCTCTTCGCCTCTACGTCTCTTTGTTATCTGCCTTCCTTGGCGGCCGGCGCTATTTCCGCTTCGGCGGCAGGTACGGCTCGCCGCGGTCGGAGCGGTGGTATTCGCGGTTTGGCATCATGTCGGTGCCGGCGGCCATGCGGTTGGTCAGGTTATACAGGCCGATGGTCTCGCAGAGGTCGAAGATGTCGCCGTCCGTGAAGCCTTCGGCGCGCAGCGCGTCGCGGTCGGCCTCGTCGATCAGCCAGGGGGTGGTGGTGAGTTTCCAGGCGTAGTCGAGCATGGCGCGCTGGCGGGTTGGCAGCTTGGCGACGCGGTAGTTCAGCGCCATCATCTCGCCGAGTTCGGGGTCGCCGGAGAGCCGGCGGACCTCGGCGCCGTGGGCGACCAGGCAATAGTAGCAGCGGTTGGCCGAGGAGACCACGACGGCGATCATCTCGCGTTCCAGCTTGCTGAGGCCCGATTCGGCGAACATGATCTCGCCGAACGTCGCCATGAAGTTGCGCAGCCGCTGCGGCTTCAGGCTGTAGGCGGAATAGACGCCGGGCACGAAGCCCAGTTTTTCCATGCATTTCGCCCAGATCGCCTGCAGATCGGCATCGAGGGTGGCGGGGTCGGGGACGCCGAGGGCGGAGATGTGATCGGGCTGGGGCATGGCGGGATGCTACAGCGCCAGGACTTACAAGACCAGTATCGGCAATACCACCCGGCTGGGGCGGGCGGCGTCCATGAACACGGTGTTGGGGGCGATGCGGCGGCGGCGGCTGGGGCCCTCCGGGGCGCCGGTGTTGGGGTTCACGTCGAATTTCGGGAAGTTGGAGGACGAGATGTCCAGCCGGATGCGGTGGCCGGGCAGAAACAGGTTGGCGGTGGGGAACAGGGTGACGGTGATCCGCACCACCGCGCCGGGCTGGCGCAGCCTTGGGTGGGCGGGGTCTTCGGCGTAGCGCAGGCGGCAGATGCCATCGGTCAGCAGCATCGCGTAGCCGCCGGGGTAGTCGGCGCTGGGCGGATGGACGTCGATCAGCTTGGCGGTGAAATCGGTGTCCGGGCCGTCGGTGGCGACCCAGAGGTCCGCTTCGATCGGGCCGACCACCTGGGTTGCCTCGGCGAGCGGGGCGGTCTGGAAGGCCAGCACGTCGGGGCGGGAGGCCAGCGGCAGGTAGGGCGGCGTGCAGCCGAAGAATTCGGCCGATTCCACCTGGTTCCAGCTGCCGCCGCGGGCCACCGGCTCCAGGCTGGTGAGGTTGCCGCCGATGGTCGGCACCGGATGCGCCGGGTCGAAGTCGTAGGTGAGGGGTGCTGCGTCCGGCGGTGGGGTGGCGGGGGCGAGGGTGCCGTCATTGTGCAGGTGCCAGGGCTGGAAGCTGGCGGCGGGCGGCGGCCAGTCGTCCAGGCTCAGCCAGCGCCCGCCATGCTCCAGATGGCCGGCCTGGTTGCGCCTGCCGCTGCCGCCACCCATGACGAACACGCGGACCGCCGGCTCGGGGTTCTCGGTGCCGTGGATGGCGTGGTCGAAGTGGCGCAGGCGGTAGTGCCGCCAGTCGCCGGCCCAGGAATCCACCGTGGCGTCGGGACCAAATTCGACGTCGCCGAAGCAGGTGGAACTGCGGTCGCCATGCGTCCACGGGCCGAGGATCAGCCGCTGGCGGCCGCGCCCGGCGCGCTTCAGGCCCAGGTAGTTGCCGGTAGCGGTCAGCGGGTAAGGGTCGAACCAGGAGGACATGTGCACGCAGTCGGCGCGGCTGTAGCGGTCGTGCCAGCCGGCGGCGTAGATGCCGAGTTGGGTCCAGTAGGCATCGAACGCGCCGTGCCGCCATTGATCAAATAGGTATGACTCATAATCAGCATGATGGCGCAACGGCGAGTGGCCCGGCTGCCAGGGCATGCGGGTGAACCAGGCGGCGATATCCTCGGCGGCCAGGGCGGCCTTCAGCACCGGGTCGGCCTCGGCTTCCGGGCTGAGCAGCGCCTGGCGGTGTGCCCAGGTGGCCTGTTTCAGCTCGAAGGCGCCGAACTGGCGGATGCCGCCCTGCCAGGCGTTGCAGAAGCCGCCGGAGTCCAGCACCTGGGCCGTGAGGCCGGGCGGGTCGAGGCAGGCCAGCGCGGCCTGGGTGTGGGCGGCGTAGGACAGGCCCATGGTGCAGATGCGGCCGTCGCACCAGGGCTGGGCGACGATCCAGGCGCAGGCGTCGAAGCCGTCCTCGCCGTCGGACAGGTATTTGACGAAGCGGCCCTCGCTGCCGTGGCGGCCACGGTTGTCCTGGAACACCACCGCGTAGCCGTGCGCGGTGAACACCGCGGCCAGTTCGGCGCGGCTGGCCGGTTGCGGGTCGGCGGCGGTGCGTTCGCTGCGGCTTGGCTGGTCGCGGCCGTAGGGGGTGCGCTCCAGCACTACCGGGAACGGGCCGGGGCCGTCGGGCAGATGGATGTCGGTGGCCAAATGCACGCCGTCGCGCACCGCGACCAGCTCGGTGGCCCGGCGCGGGTAGTTGGCCGCCATCTCAGGTTTCCTCCAGCTCCGTCGACAGGGTGCGCAGCTCGATGGTGTGCGGGTGTTTGGCGCGGCCGGCGCGCAGGTCGTCGGCGCTCAGCATCTCGACCATCTCGCCGCCCTGCATCACGCCGATCTGGGCGCAGAGATGCGACACCACGGCCAGGTTGTGGCTGACCATCACATAGGTGAGGCCGCGCTGCTGCTGGATGTCGGACAGCAGGTTCAGCACTTCGGCCTGCACCGACACATCGAGCGCGCTGGTCGGCTCGTCGAGCAGCAGCACCTCGGGCTCGGCCATCAGCGCCCGGGCGATGGCGACGCGCTGGCGCTGGCCGCCGGAGAGCTGGTGCGGGTAGCGGAAACGGGCGGTGGCCGGCAGCGCCACCTCGGCCAGGCCGCGCAGGATGCGGCCCTCGATATCGCCGATGCCGTGCACCACCAGCGGCTCGGACAGCGCGCGGTCGACGGTCTGGCGCGGATGCAGCGAGCCGTACGGGTCCTGGAACACCATCTGCACCCGGCGGAAGAAGTCGCGCGAGCGCTTCGGGGTCAGCGCCTGGCCGGCGATCCGCATGCTGCCGGTCCAGTCCGGATTGAGCCCGGACAGCGCCCGCAGCACGGTGGATTTGCCCGAGCCGCTCTCGCCGACGATGCCGAACGAGGCGCCCTCGGCGACGTTGAACGACACGCCCTTGACCGCCTCGACCGGGCCGAAATGCACCCTGAGGTCGGCCACCTCGATCATGTCGGTCATTCCAGCCAACTCGGGTCGCGCACCAGCACCGGGAGCCTGACTTGCTGATGCGACAAGGTCGGCAGGCAGTCGAGCAGGCCCTTGGTGTAGGGGTGCGAGGCGCGGGCCAGTTCGCCGGCGCGCAGTTCCTCGACCACCCGGCCGGCATACATCACCGCCACCCGGTCGCAGAAATGCGACACCAGCGGCAGGTCGTGGCTGATCAGGATCAGCGCCATGCCGCGCCGGCTGACCAGGTCCTCCAGCAGGCGCAGGATTTCGGCCTGCACGGTGGCGTCCAGCGCGCTGGTCGGCTCGTCGGCGATCAGCACCTCGGGGTCCGGCGCCAGCATCATGGCGATCATCACCCGCTGGCCCATGCCTCCGGATAACTGGTGCGGATAAGCGGCGGCGACGCGTTTGGGGTCGCGGATCTGTACCTGGGTCAGCAGGTCCTCGGCGGCCTGCATCGCCTCGCGCTTGCTGCGGCTTTGGCCTTTCGGGCGGTGCATGCGCCAGGCTTCGGCGATCTGCGCGCCGGCGGTCATCACCGGGTTCAGCGAGTATTTCGGGTCCTGCATGATCAGCCCGGCGCGACGGCCGCGGATCGCCCGCATCTGCTTTTCGCTGGCGCGCTGCACGTCGATGCCGTCGAAGCTCAGTTCGTCGGCGGTCACCCGCGCGTTATGCGGCAGCAGCCGCAGGATGGAGCGCGCGGTCAGCGACTTGCCGGAGCCGCTTTCACCGACGATGCCGAGTTTCTCGGTGCCGATGCGCATGGAGACGTCGCGCACCGCGACGCTCTCGCCCTGGGCGGTCGGGAACGCGATGTGCAGGTTGCGGATCACGACATCCATGGGGCGATCCGGGTCATTCTTGCTTGGGGTCGAGCACGTCGCGCAACCCGTCGCCCAGCAGGTTGAAGGCCAGCGAGGCGAAGAAGATCGCCACGCCCGGCACCAGCGGCACCCACCACTGGGTGAGGATGAAGCGCCGTGCGGTGGCGATCATCGCCCCCCATTCCGGGCTGGGCGGGCGGGCGCCCATGCCGAGGAAGCCGAGGGCGGCGACGGTGAGGATGATCGAACTCATGTCCAGCGTCAGGCGGATCACCACGCTCGGCAGGCAAAGCGGGGCGACATGGCGCAGGATGATCCGCCAGGACGAGGCGCCGGTGAGCCGGATCGCGGCGATGTAGTCGGTCTTGCGGAAGATCAGCGTCTCGGCACGGGCCAGCCGCGCATAGGGCGGCCAGGCGGTCAGCGCGATGGCGGCGATGGCGCTGGTGATGCCGGGCTGGATGGCGGCGACGAAGGCCAGCGCCAGGATCAGCCGCGGGAAGGCCAGGAACACGTCGGTGACCCGCATCAGCGCGCGGTCGGCGATGCCGCCGAAATAGCCGGCGATGATGCCGATCACCAGGCCGACCGGCGCCACCAGCGCTACCACGGCGACCACCATGCCGAGCGTGATCCGCCCGCCATACAGCACGCGGGAGAGCACGTCGCGGCCCAGTTCGTCGGTGCCGAACCAGTGGGTCCAGGAGGGTTCCGCCAGCCGGTTGCCGAGGTTCTGCGCCGCCGGGTCGAACGGCGCGATCAACGGGGCGGCCATCGACAGCGCGATCAGGATGACCAGCGTGCACAGCCCCCACATCGCCAGCGGGTTGCCGCGAAACTCCAGCCACAGCCGGTAGCGGCGGCCCCAGGCGGCCTGCTTGCGCGAGGCCGGGTTCTCGCTCAGCAGCCAGTCGCGGCGCGACATCGATGCAGCTTGCGCGCTCATGTTACAGCACCCTCGGGTCGAGCAGCCGGTAGGCGAGATCGGCCAGCAGGTTGAGCGCCATGTAGCTGACGCCGATCACCAGGGTTGCCCCCAGCACCGCGTTCATGTCGGCGTTCAGCAGCGAGATGGTGAGGTATTGCCCGAGGCCCGGCCAGGAGAACACCGTCTCGGTCACCACCGCACCTTCCACCAGCCCGGCATAGGAGAGTGCGAGGATGGTGATCAGTCGCACCAGGATGTTGGGAAACGCATGCCGCCAGATCACCCGCAAAGGTGACAGCCCCTTGGCCCGGGCGGTGATGACGTATTCCTCGACCAGCGCATCGAGCATGAAGGCGCGGGTCATGCGGGCGATGTAGGCGACCGAGAAATAGCCCAGCACGCCGCCCGGCTGCATCAGATGGCCGAGCGCGGACCAGAATGAGTCCCAGTCATGCGCCAGCAGGGCGTCCACGGTGAGGAAGCCGGTCACCGTCGGCACCAGCCCCTCGAACGCCACGTCGATCCGCCCGGTGCCCGGCGCCCAGCCCAGCTTGGCGTAGAACACCAGCAGCGACACCAGCCCCAGCACGAATACCGGGATGGAATGGCCGGCCAGGCAGAACACCCGGATCGCGTGGTCGGTCTTGCTGCCCTGCTTCACCGCCGCCAGCACGCCGAGCGGAATGCCCAGCGCCACGCCGACGATCATCGCGAAGGTGGCCAGTTCCAAGGTCGCGGGGAAGAACTGGCCGATATCATGCACCACGGTATGCGAGGTCATCACCGAGGTGCCGAGATCGCCGTGCAGCAGCCGGTTCAGATACATATAGAACTGCACTGGCAGCGAGCGGTCGAGCCCGAGTTCAAGCCGCAGCTTGGCCACCACGTCCTCGCGGGCATGGTCGCCCAGGATGGCGATGATCGGGTCGATCGGCATCACCCGGCCGATCAGGAAGGTGACCAGCACCAGCCCGAACAGGGTGATCGGCACGCTGAGCAGCACCGAGCCCAGCGCCTGCAGCCGCCGGATCATGCCCGCTCCCCGGCTGGGGAGCGGGCATGCGCCGGCTTACGTCGAGCGGCTGTCATCAGGCCTTCTTGACCTTGGCGTAGCGGGTATCGTCGAACACTGGGCCCATCACGAAGCCGGAGACCCCCTTGGCCATGACGGCGGTGGAGATCGGCTGCATCATGAAGATGAACGGCGAGCGCTGGTTGGAGAGTTCCTGCATCCGGCGGTATATATCCAGGCGCTTCTTGGAATCCAACTCCACCACCGCGTCATCGACCATCTTGGTCAGCTCGGGGTCGTAGAAGTGGCAGCGCCAGGCCAGGATCTTCAGCTTGGAGTTGTCGCTGTCATCCGGGTTGGCGCAGAACGCCTGGGCGTTGGAGTGCGGATCGAAGAAGTCGGTGGCCCAGCCGGACATCAGGATGTCGAAGGTGCGGTTGCGCATCTTGGTGTAGACCTGCTTCTTCTCGGCCGGCAGCAGGTTGAGCTTGATGCCGACATCTTTCAGGTTGGCCTGCACCGCCTGGGCAATGTCGGTGTACGGCGCCGAGTTGAAGTGATCCATCGTCGCCTCGAAGCCGTCCGGATAGCCGGCCTTGGCCAGCAGCGCCTTCGCCTTGGCCACGTCGCGCTTGAACGGGTTGTTCGGCAACGCGCCGGGCAGGCCGACCGGCAGGAAGGACTGGCTGACCTCGTAGATGTTCGGCACGATATTGTTGACGATGCTGTCGTAATCGAGCGCCCATTTGAACGCCTCGCGCACCTCGAGCTTGGCGAACAACGGGTTGGCGCAATTCAGCGCCAGGTAGTTGATCGAACCCTGGCCGGACTTGGAGATGTGGAACGCCGGGTTGGTCTTGGCCTTCTTCAACAATTCCGAAGTGAGGTCGCGCGCCACGTCGGCGTCGCCATGCTCCAGCGCCAGCAACTGGGCCGACGGTTCCGGCGTATGCTTGATCACCACCCGATGGTTGAACGGCTTCACTTCAGCATGCGGGTTGGCATCCAGAATGATGCTGTCGCTGGCCGCCCATTTGGTCAGCTGGTAGGCGCCCGAGCCGGCGCTGACGCCGGTCAGCCACTTGTTGCCCAGGTCGCCGTTCACGTCGTGCTTCATCACCGTCTCGCGGTCGACGATCGAGCCGATGGTGGCCGACAGGCAGAACAGCACGAAGCTGGTAGCCTGCACCTTGGGCATGGCGATCTTGAGGGTGCGGGCGTTCACCGCGGTGATGAGTTGCTCGCAATTATCCTTGGTGAAGCCGAACTGGGTGAGGATGAAGCCGGGCGTCAGGTTCAGCTTCACCACGCGCTGGAACGAGAATGCCGCGTCATGGGCGTCGGCCACCCGGCCGGTGGCGAATTTCTGCGCGTTGCCGAGATGGAAGGTGAATTCCTTGCCGTCCTTGCTGACCTCCCACGAGGTGGCGAAGTCGGGCGCCACGCGGTTGTGATCCTTGGTGTCCGGCCGCACCAGGCGGGCGTAGCAGTTGGCGTCGCACTCGCCGTTGGTGAACTCGTAGGCCTGCGCCGGGTCGAAGCTGATGACATCGTCGATCTGCTTGGCCATCACGAACACGCCGTTCGGAGTCGCCGCCGCGGTGTGCCAGGTGGCCTCTAGCGGGACGATCGCGCTCGCGGCACCGGCTGCGAGCAAAGAGCGGCGGGTCAGCATGGCGTGTTACTCCCTGTGTTATTATCCGTTACGCAGCATAGCCACAGCATGTGCCGGACGGAAAGCCCGTTCGCGGCCGGGCATTGTCGGCGGCATGCCGCCGCAAGCTGGTCCGATCTGAGGAGTGACGCCCGGAAAAAGCATCCGCCCGCCCCCGTTGCCGGGGCACGAGCGGATGTGCGCGGAGGTATCAGGCCGTTGCCGGTCGCCCGGTGGTCCGCGCCGGCAACCGGGGTGACTGTCGTCAGGTCTTGGTGACGTTGCCATATTTGGTGAAATCGGCGACCGGGCCCACCGCGAAGCCGGCCACACCGCGGCCCATCGCCGCGGTGACGATCGGCTGCAGCAGGAAGGCGAATGGCGCGCCGGCCTGCACCTTTTGTTGCAGCGTGTGGTACATGCCGATGCGCTTGGCCGAATCCAGCTCCTTGGCCGCCGCCACCGCGAGCGCGGTCAGCTCCGGGTCGACATAATGGCAGCGCCAGGCCGAGGTCTTCAGCATCGAGTTGTTGCTGTCATCGGGGTTTTCGCAGAAATTCTGCGTATTCGAGTTCGGGTCGAAATAATCCGTGCCCCATTGCCCCAGCGACAATTCCTGCGTGCGGTTGCGGGACTTGGTGATGACCTGCTTTCTTTCACCGGGGATCAGCGTGACCTTGATGCCGATATCCTTCAGGTTGGCCTGGATCGCCTGGGCGATATCGCTGTCCGGCGTCGTGTTGGAATGGTCCATGCTGATCTCGAAGCCGTCCGGGTAGCCGGCCTCCGCCAGCAGCGCGCGGGCCTTGGCCACGTCGCGCTTGAACGGCTTGGCCGCCAGCGCGCCGGGCAGGCCGGGCGGCAGGAAGGTCTGGCAGACCACATAGGTGTCCGGCGTGATGTTGTTGGCGATGCCGTCATAGTCGATCGCCCATTTGATCGCCTGGCGCACCGGCACCTTCTGGAGTTGCGGCACAGCGGTGTTCATCTGCATGTACAGCGTCCGCCCGGTGCCGGCGGAGACCACATGGATACCCTTTTCGCCGCGCGCCTTCTTCAGCAGTTCCGGCGTCAGGTCGCGGGCCACGTCGGCATCGGCCTTCTCCAGCGCCAGCAACTGCGCCGAGGGCTCCGGCACATGGCTGATCACCACCCGCTTGTTGTGCGGCTTCACCTCGGCATGCGGGTTCACGTCGCAGATCACCCGGTCGGAGGCCTTCCACGAGGTGAGCTGGTAGGTGCCCGAGCCGGCGGTGCGGGTCTTCATCCAGTTGTTGCCGAAGTCGCCGTTCTCGGCATGCGCCATCACCACCGCCTTCTCCACCACCGAACCGATGGTGGCCGACAGGCAGAACAGCACGAAGCTGGTGGCCCAGGATTCCGGCAGGTTCAGCTCCAGCGTTTTCGCGTCCCTGGCGATGATCTGTTTCTCGACATTGTCCTTGCTGAAGCCGAGCTGGCTGATGATGAATGCCGGCGTCAGGTTGAGGATCACCGCCCGGTGCAGCGAGAACGCCGCGTCCTCGGCGGTCACCACCTTGCCGGTGGTGAATTTGGCCCGGTTGTGCAGATGGAAGGTGATCTGCTTGCCGTCCTTGCTGACATCCCACGATGACGCCAGATCGCCGACCACCTTGTTGGTGTCCTTGATGTCCGGGCGCACCAGCCGGCTGTAGCAGTTGGCGTTGATCTCGCCGTTGGTGAACTCGAAGCTCTGCGCCGGGTCGAAGGCAACGATATCGTCGATCTGCTTGACCATCACGAACACGCCCGCTGGCGTCTTCGCCTCGGCGTGCCAGGTGCCGACCAGTGGAGTCGCGGCGACCGCGGCACCGGCGGCGAACAGTGTACGGCGGGTCAGCATGGCGGGGCGTTTCCTGTCATATTTTGCGGCGTATACCATAGTCGCAGCCTGCCCCGACGGGAAGCCCGTACTCTGCCCGGAAAACAGCTTCGCCCGGCCCCGTTGCCGGGGTGCCGGGCGAATGCGTCAGGCGGAAGGCTGGTGGTTCGGCGGCCGGTCAGGTCTTGGTGACGTCACCGTATTTGGTGAAATCGGCGACCGGCCCGACGCCGAAGCCTGCCACACCGCGGCCCATCACCGCGGTTACGATCGGCTGCAGCATGAAGGCGAACGGTGCGCTGGCCTGGGCCTTTTGTTGCAGCGTGTGGTACATCTGGATTCGCTTGGCTGAATCCAGCTCCTTGGCGGCGGCCACGGCGAGTGCGGTCATTTCCGGGTCGAAGTAGTGGCTGCGCCAGGCCAGGATCTTCATCGTCGACTTGTCGCTGTCGTCCGGGTTCTCCACGAACGCCTGGGTGTTCGAGTTGGGGTCGAAATAGTCGGTTCCCCATTGCAGCAAGGCCAGCTGGTGGGTGCGGTTGCGGGTCTTGGTGATGACCTGCTTGCCTTCGCCGGGCATCAGCGTGACCTTGATGCCGATATCCTTCAGGTTGGCCTGGATCGCCTGGGCGATGTCGTTGTCCGGCGTCTTGTTGGAATGGTCCATGCTGATCTCGAAGCCGTCCGGGTAGCCGGCCTCGGCCAGCAGCGCCTTGGCCTTGGCGACATCGCGCTTGAACGGTTTGGCCGCCAGTGCGCCCGGCAGCCCCGGCGGCAGGAAGGTCTGGCAGACCACGTAGGTGTCCGGCGTGATGTTCTTGGCGATGCCGTCATAGTCCAGCGCCCACTTGATCGCCTGGCGCACCGGGACCTTCTTGAACTCCGGCCGGTCGACGTTCATCGCGATATACATGATCCGCCCGGTGCCGGCGGCGACCACATGGAACCCCTTTTCGCCGCGCGCCTTCTTCAGCAGTTCCGGCGTCAGGTCGCGGGCCACGTCGGCATCGGCCTTCTCCAGCGCCAGCAACTGCGCCGAGGGCTCCGGCACATGGCTGATCACCACCCGCTTGTTGTGCGGCTTCACCTCGGCATGCGGGTTCACGTCGCAGATCACCCGGTCGGAGGCCTTCCACGAGGTGAGCTGGTAGGTGCCCGAGCCGGCGGTGCGGGTCTTCATCCAGTTGTTGCCGAAGTCGCCGTTCTCGGCATGCGCCATCACCACCGCCTTCTCCACCACCGAACCGATGGTGGCCGACAGGCAGAACAGCACGAAGCTGGTGGCCCAGGATTCCGGCAGGTTCAGCTCCAGCGTTTTCGCGTCCCTGGCGATGATCTGTTTCTCGACATTGTCCTTGCTGAAGCCGAGCTGGCTGATGATGAATGCCGGCGTCAGGTTGAGGATCACCGCCCGGTGCAGCGAGAACGCCGCGTCCTCGGCGGTCACCACCTTGCCGGTGGTGAATTTGGCCCGGTTGTGCAGATGGAAGGTGATCTGCTTGCCGTCCTTGCTGACATCCCACGATGACGCCAGATCGCCGACCACCTTGTTGGTGTCCTTGATGTCCGGGCGCACCAGCCGGCTGTAGCAGTTGGCGTTGATCTCGCCGTTGGTGAACTCGAAGCTCTGCGCCGGGTCGAAGGCGACGATATCGTCGATCTGCTTGACCATCACGAACACACCCTTCGGCGTCTTCGCCTCGGCATGCCAAGTGCCGACCAGCGGGGTCGCGGCAACCGCGGCACCGGCGGCGAACAGAGTACGGCGGGTCAGCATGGCGGAGAACTCCCTGTTTTATTTTCTGAGCCGCAGCATAGCCGCAGCCCGCCGCGCACGGAAGCCCGAAGGCGCGGCGGGGCGATCACGCGCCGGGTTCGATGTCCTCCAGGCTGAACTGCTCGGCCTCCTCGTCGTAGCTGAACAACTCGGCATAGCGGCCCCAGCCGATCACCGCGCGCAGCGTCTCGTCGGCATAATCGGGCGACATGTGGTCTTCCAACTCGTCGCGAAAGCGCAGCGCCTGCGCCCGGTGGTTCCAGCGTTCGTCGAGCGTCCGGCGGATCACCGCGGCCAGCCGGACATGGCTGCTCAGCGCGGTGGCGAAGATCGCCTTGCGCTCATCGGTCTCCGCCTCCACGAACCGCCGCCCGTTGTCGGTCAGCCGGATATCGCCTTCCTCCAACTCGGCCAGCCGCAGCATCGCCAGCGTCTCGCCCAGCGGCAGCAACTCGTCGGCCTCCAGTTGCAGGCTCTGCGCCAGTGCCGGCAGGTCGGCGCGGCCCTGATAGGGCGGCCCGGCCAGCGTCTCCAGCAGCCCGGCCAGCAGGTTGGCGTTCACCGGATGCAGCTTGGTGGCGAACTCCGCCTCGCCCTGCAGGCTTACCACCGGCTTCGGCGCCCGGCGGGTCATCAGCGCGTAGATATCGTCCACCAGTTGCCGGAACGCCGGCGCCAGCCGGTTGCGCGGATGGCGGAACGGCACCCGCAACTCGTGCGCCACCCGGCCGGGATTGGAGGCGAACACCAGGATGCGGTCGCACATCAGCACCGCTTCCTCGATGTTATGGGTCACGATCAGCATCGACTGCACCGGCAGCTTGCCCTCGGACCACAACTCCACCAGGTCGGTGCGCAAATTCTCCGCGGTCAGCACATCGAGCGCGCTGAACGGCTCGTCCATCAGCAGCAGGTCGGGATGCACCACCAGCGCGCGCGCCAGCCCGACGCGCTGGCGCATGCCGCCGGACAACTCCTTCGGGTAGGCGCTCTCGAAGCCGCCCAGCCCGATCAGGTCGATCGCCTCCTCGGCCCGTCGCTCGCGCTCGGCGCGCGCGATGCCCTGCGCCTCCAGCCCGAGTTCGACGTTCTCCTGCACCGTGAGCCAGGGGAACAGCGCGAAGCTCTGGAACACCATCGCCACCCCCGGCGCCGGCCCGGCCAGCCTGGTGCCGCGCCACAGCACCTCGCCGGCAGTGGGCGCCAGCAGCCCGGCGACAATGCGCAGCAGCGTCGACTTGCCGGAGCCCGAGCGGCCCAACAACCCGACGATCTCGCCCTGCTGCAAGGTGATGTTCACATCGTCCAGCACCACCAGCGCGGTGCTGCTGTCCTTGTGATAGGCCTGCCGGCAGCCGCGCACTTCCAGCAGCGGCGTGGTGGCGTCCATCGGCTCTCCTCCTAACTCAAGGTCGCGCTAACTCAAGGTCGTGCTAGCTCAAGGTCGCGCGCCGCGCCGCATAGGCCGCCAGCGGCCGCCAGAACAGCCGGTTGAGCCCGACCACGAACAGGCTCATCACCACCACGCCGAGCACGATGCGGTGGAAATCGCCGGCCGCGGTGGCCTGCGCGATGTAAGCCCCCAACCCGTGCGCCACCAGCTTCTTGTCACCCCACGAGGCCACCTCGGCGACAATAGCCGCATTCCACGAGCCGCCCGAAGCGGTGATCGCCCCGGTCACGTAGTACGGCATGATCCCCGGCAGGATCACCCGCCGCCACCACAGCCAGCCACCGATATGGAAATGCCGTGCCACCTCCTGCAGATCGCCGGGAAATGCCGCCGCCCCGGCGATCACGTTGAACAGGATGTACCACTGCGTCCCCAGCACCATCAGCGGCGTCAGCCACACGTCGGCGTTCAGCCCGTAATATACGATCACCAGCACCACCGGGGGAAACAGCAGATTGGCCGGAAACGCCGCCAGAAACTGCGCCAGCGGCTGCACCCGGCGCGCCCAGGCCGGCCGCAGCCCCAGCCACACCCCCACCGGCACCCAGATCAGCGAGGCCAGCGCGATCAGCACCACCACCCGCAGCAGCGTGATGCCGCCCAGCCCGATCACCAGTTCCAGCTCGCGCCAGTCCAGCTCGGCAGAAACATAGGCGGCGATCTTCCACAGCGCGCCGCCCACCAGGCCGAGCGCCAGCACCGCGAACGCCACATCGCCCAGCAGCGTCGGCACCAGCCGCAACGCCGGGCCGGCCGATGGCAGCGACAGCCGCAGCCCGCCGATCGCAGCCAAGCCGCGCCCCATCGCCTCGCCCCCCAGCCGCAGCACCCGGGTCCGCCGCAGCAGCGCCAGCACCCAGGGGTCGGGCGCCTCGGCGGACGGCGTGGTCTCCACCCGGAATCGCGCCGACCACGCCACCAGCGGGCGGAACAGCAACTGGTCGTAGAGCAGGATCACCACCAGCATCGCCAGCACCGCCCAGCCGACCGCCGCGATGTCCTGCTTCTCCAGCGCCAGCGCCACGTAGCTGCCCACCCCCGGCAGGCTCCAGCTCTGGTCGCCCAGCGTGATCGCCTCGCTGGCCACCACGAAGAACCAGCCGCCGGACATCGACAGCATGGTGTTCCACACCAGCCCCGGCATTGCGTACGGGACTTCCAGCCGCCAGAACCGCTGCCAGCCGGTCAGCCGCAAGCTGCGCGTCGCTTCGTCCAGGTCGCCCGGCACCGTGCTCAGCGACTGGTGGAAGCTGAACGCCATGTTCCACGCCTGGCTGGTGAAGATCGCGAAGATCGCCGCCAGCTCCAGCCCCATCACCCGGCCGGGGAACAGGTTCATGAAGAACGCGATGGTGAAGCCGAGGAACCCCAGGATCGGCACCGATTGCAGGATATCCAGCAGCGGCACCATCAGCAGCCCGGCCCGCCGGCTCTTGGCGGCCAGCGGCGCATAGGTGAAGGTGAACGCCAGCGACGCCGCCAGGGCCGCGAACATGCGCAGCGTGGTGCGCAGCGCGTAGCCCGGCAGATAGGCCGGATCCAGCGAGATCCGCGTCGCCGCCGGCGCGCTCAGCGGCACCAGCGTGCCGCGCGCCGCATTGGCCAGCACCACCAGCCCGCCCACCACGCAGAGCAGCGCCACCGCATCCCAGATATTGGGCGGGCGCAGCCTGGCGGCGCGGGCAGGGGCGAAGATGCCGGCCATCGGTGGTCCCGGAGGTGAGTGGGGAGGCGCTGTGGCGTGTTAGCCCAGCCGCGCCGGCCCTGTCACCCCGCCATGCGGCCCTGTTGCGCGTCCGTCACGCGGTTCCGGTGCTGCCGAATCCGCCCGCCCCGCGCGCAGTGTCATCCAGGCTGGCCACTTCCCGCCATTCCAGCCGCGCCACCGCCGCCAGCACCGCCTGGGCGATGCGCATGCCGCGCTCCACGGTGAACGGTGCGTCGCCGGCATTCATCACGATCACCTGCAGCTCGCCGCGATAATCGCTGTCCACCGTGCCCGGGCTGTTCGGCAGCGTGATGCCATGCTTCAGCGCCAGGCCGGAGCGCGGCCGCACCTGCAATTCATAGCCTTCGGGGATCGCCACCTTCAATCCGGTTGGCACCAGCACCCGCCCGCCCGGCGGGATCACCAGCGGCTCGGTGACCGCCGCCAGCAGGTCCAGCCCGGCGGCGCCGGCGGTGGCATAGGCCGGCACCGCCAGCCCCTCGGC
>JBEPTZ010000052.1:0-29141 GCA_041691815.1 Rhodospirillales bacterium
GATCTGGACCGAGGATCTGCGCCGTGAGCTGTACATCACCTGCGCCACCATCGTGGACCACGAGGACGCCTTCATCGACCTCGCCTTCGAACTCGGCGCCGTCGAGGGGCTGAGTGCCGCCGAGGTAAAGCAGTATATCCGCTTCATCGCCGATCGCCGGCTGACCCAGCTTGGCCTCAACCCGCTCTACCATGTCGAGCACAACCCGCTGCCCTGGCTCGACGACATGCTGAACGCCCCGGAGCATGCCAATTTCTTCGAGAGCCGCTCCACTGAATACAGCAAGGCCTCGACCACCGGCACTTGGGAGGAAGCGTTCTCCGACAGCGTGTTCGAAACCGCCCAGCCGACCGGCGAGATGCTGCCGAGCGACTGAGTTTCGTTGCCGATTGCGGCCATTGGGCGCGCGCAGGTTTACCTGCGGCGCCCGCTTTACCTGCGGCGCCCGCATCGCTATGTCCCGCATGGCGGGTGACCCGCCGGGGAAAGGGGAGCCGATGCGCACGGTTCGTTGGATTGCCTATGGCCTGGCCGTCGTCGTGGTGGCAGCGGCGGTGCTGGTCTGGGTGCAGCGCGGCGGGTTCGCCAATTTCAACGTCGCCAGGATCGGCGTCTCGGTGCCCGGCGGCGTCTCGGTCGGCGGCCCGTTCACCCTGGTCAACGGCGCCGGCAAGACGGTCACCGACGCCGATTTCCGTGGCCGCTTCATGCTGGTGTATTTCGGCTACACCTTCTGCCCGGATGTCTGCCCCACCGAGTTGCAGATGATGACCAACGCCCTGGGCGATCTCGGCAAGGACGCCGCCCGGGTCACGCCGATCTTCATCACCGTCGACCCCGAGCGCGACACCCCGGCGGCGATCGGCGATTACACCAAGCTGTTCAGCGACAAGCTGATCGGCCTTACCGGCAGCGGTGAGCAGATCGCCGCCGCCGCCCGCGCCTATCGCGTCTATTACGCCAAGGCCAGTTCGGACAAGTCGACGTCCTATTTGATGGATCACTCGTCGTTCATCTACCTTATGGGCCCGGACGGGAAGCTGAGTGCGTTGTTCGGCCAGGGCACCACCGCCAAGGAATTGGCCGATGGCATCCGCGCCAAACTCGCCAGCACGTCGTAACGGGAGCGCATGATGTCGGCCGCCGAGCATGAGATCACCGCGGCACCGCCCGAGGCCCGGCCCGAGGCCAGGCCCGACGGGGCGATTCCGCGCCAGAGCCGCCGGCTGTCCGACAAGATCCTGATCGCCTTCCATCACGCCTGCGACCAGCACGAGCTTGAAGTGGCGGAGCAGCTGCTGCGCATCGTCGAGACCATGCTGCGCCGCCGCGACGGCACCACCGACGCCAATCGCCGCCGCAGCCTGGACACCCTGGTCGCCGCCCATGAACGGCTGTGGCACCTGCGCAACCGCGAGCAGGGCTGAGCCGCGCGCTCAGAACGCCAGCGCCGTGCCCTGGCGCAACACCGCCTCCGCCGCCTCGGTATAGCCGCCGTCGGGGCGATGCAGCACCAGCCCCGGCAGCACCGCGCACGGCCCGCGCCCGCCCTTCACCGCCCGCAGCAGCAGCAGCCGCGCCGGCCGCCCCGGCTTCGGCCACAGCGGCAGCACCGCGACACTGCCGCAGCGTGCCTCAGTCATCGCCGCCAGGCACTGCGGCAGCACCGCGGCGGCCACCACGAAGCTGAGCGTGCCGCGATGCCGCAACGGCGCCGCCAGCCGCACCGCCCACAGCGCGAACAGCCCCGCCACCGCCCGCCGCGCCGCCTCCCGGCCGGCATCCGGCGACGCAGTGCCGCCGGCCGCGTGCCAGGGCGGATTGGCGAAGGCGTGGTCGAACACCCCCTCGGGCTGCAGCACCGCCAGGTCGCCGTGCAGCACCTGCAAGTCCGAAAACCCGTTGGCGGCGATATTCTCTCGCGCCAGCGCCGCCTGCGCCGGATCGCGCTCGATCCCGACGCCGGTGATCCCCGCCACCCGGGCTGCCAGGCAGAGCAGCGCGGTGCCCGCCCCGCTGCCGCCCTCCAGCACCCGCGCGCCCTCCCGGGCCGGAATGCTGGCCGCCAGCAGAACCGGCTCGATGCCGCTGCGATGCCCGTCGGCACGCTGGTCGTGCCGCACCCGGCCGCCCAGCAGCCAGCCCTCTTCGGCGGCCGGCTGGCTCACAACTCGCCGGCCTCGCGCAACACCTGCCGCGCCCGCGCCTCGTCGGCCTCGCTCACCACCAGCCGGCGCGGGATGGCGCCGATGCTGCCCTCCACCGCGCTGGTATGCCCGTCCAGCAGCGTGCAGGCGATGCCGGCGTCGCGCAGCAGCGCCATCAGGAAGCTGAGCCGCACCGGCTCGTTGGACAGGACCAGTACGCGCATGTCATCTCCCGTTGCCCGCCGGCGGGCCATCGTCTTGACCCTGTCTCCGGCCCGCCGATATGGTGGGTTGAGCGCCCCGGAGGCAAGCCCGCCGTGAACGCGCATCCAGGAGAAGCCATTGGGCGTCGTCGCCAGCCTGCCCGCCGCACGCCAGCCAGACACGCTGCGGCCCTCCGACCAGGTGCTCCAGGGCCCAGTGCTCCAGACGGACGCGCTGACCACGCTGCTCGCCCTGGTCGCCGACGACATGGCGGCCTGCAACCGCGCCATCGTCGCCCGCATGGACAGCCCGGTGGCGCTGATCCCGCAACTCGCCGCCCATCTGGTCGCTGCCGGCGGCAAGCGGCTGCGGCCGTTGCTCACCCTCGCCTGCGCCCGGCTGTGCGGCTACCAGGGCGGCCTGCGCCACGTCCACCTCGCCACCTGCGTCGAGTTCATCCACACCGCCACCCTGCTGCACGACGACGTGGTGGATGAAAGCCTGCTGCGCCGGGGTGCCGCCAGCGCCAACGCGGTGTTCGGCAACAAGGCCAGCGTGCTGGTCGGCGATTTCCTGTTCGCCCGCGCCTTCCAGCTGATGGTCGAGGACGGCTCGCTCAGGGTGCTGGCCATTTTGTCCGGCGCCTCGGCCACCATCGCCGAGGGCGAGGTGCTGCAACTGGCCACCCAGAACGACCTCTCCACCTCGGAGGACCGCTATCTGGACGTGATCAAGGGCAAGACCGCCGCCCTGTTCGCCGCCGCCTGCCAGGTCGGCGCGGTGGTCGCCGAGCAGCCCGCAGCCGCCGAGGCCGCACTGTGCGCCTACGGCACGAATCTCGGCATCGCTTTCCAGCTGGTCGACGACGCGCTGGACTATGCCGCCGACCAGGCCAAGCTCGGCAAGACCGTCGGCGATGATTTCCGCGAGGGCAAGATCACCCTGCCGGTGCTGCGCGCCTACGCCGCCGGCGACGAGGCGGAGCGCGGCTTCTGGCGCCGCACCATCGAGGCCAGCGAGCAGACCGAGGCCGATCTCGACGAGGCGCTGCACCTGATCTCCCGCCACGACGCCATCGCCGCCACCCTGGTCCGCGCCACCGAATTCGCCGAGGCGGCCAAATCCAGCCTCGCTGCCTTCCCGGACAGCCCGATCCGCACCTGCCTAGCCGAAATCGCCGATTTCACGGTCAGCCGCGGGAGCTGAGGGTGATTGGCCGGCTGGCGGCCGATGCCGCCGGGCGCATCGAAGGGCTGCTGAACGAAGACCGCATCGGCCTCGCCGTCACCGGCCTCAGCCGCGCCGGCAAGACGGTGTTCATCACCTCGCTGGTGCATAACCTGCTGGCGCTCGGAGCCGCCGGGCAGGGCCGCGACACGCTGCCGCTGTTCACCGCCGCGCTGCGCACACCCTCCGGCGACAGCCGGCTGCGCGGCATCCGCATCCTGCCGCCGCAAGGCGGGCTGCCGCAGTTCGACTATGCCGGCAAGCTGGCCAGCCTGGCCGCCGACACGCCATCCTGGCCGGAGCCGACCCAATCGCTGGCGCAGATCTCGCTGGCGATCACGCTGGACCGCCGCTCGCCGGTCGCCCGCCTCACCGGCCCGCGCCGGGTGCGGCTGGACATCCTCGACTACCCCGGCGAATGGCTGCTCGACCTGCCGCTGCTGCAACGCGATTTTTCCCAATGGTCGGCCGAGACCCTGGCGCTGCTGCGCACCAAGCCGCGCGCCGAGATCGCCGGCAAATTCCTCGCCTGGCGTGAGCATCTGCGCGCCGCCGACCGTCCGGACGCCACCACCATCGCGCACGGCGCCGCCCTCTACCGTGCCAGCCTGCGCGACGCCGCGGCGCGCGGTCTGCGCTACCTGCAACCCGGCCGCTTCCTGGCGCCGCCAGCCGCCGACGATCCCGACTTCCTCACCTTCTTCCCGCTGGCCGGCCACGGCGCCACCGCCGCCCTGCTCGCCGCCCGCTTCGCCGCCTATCAGCGCGACATCCGCCGCCGCTTCTTCGACACGCATTTCCGCCGCTTCGACCGCCAGGTGATGCTGGTCGACCTGCTCTCCGCGCTGCACGCCGGCCGCGCCGCCTTCGAGGACACCGCCCGCGCCATCACCGACATCGCCACCGGCCTGCGCCACGGCTGGGGCCACGGCCTCAAACTCGACGGCCTGCCATTCGCCCACCACATCCCGCCGCTGCTGCTCGGCGGCCGGGTGGTGCCGCGCCCGATCGGCCGCGTCGCCTTCGTCGCCACCAAGGCCGACCACGTGCCGGCGCTGCGCCGCGAGAACCTGCGCAACCTGCTGCGCGCCATCGTCGCCCAAGGGTACGCCCCGGCTGGCCACGCCCCGGCTGGCCCGGCGCTCAGCCACCACGTCGCCGCCGCGGTGCTGGCCACCGAGGACGCCACCGCGCGCATCGGTGACCACCCCACCGAAGTGGTGCGCGGCGTGGTGCTCGGCGAAACCCAGGCCCGCGCTTTCCATGTCGGCGACGTGCCCTCGGCCATCCCGCCGGACGGCTTCTGGGCGGAGTCCTACTTCACCCTGCCGGTGTTCCGCCCGCCGCGCATCACCGCCGACGGCAGCCACGGCATCCCGCATCTTGGCCTGGACGCCATCCTCACTGAGCTGATCGGAGACCGGCTGTGACCCGCGAACCGCCGCCCACCCGCAACCGTGGCCCACTTCTGCTGGAACCCGAGGGCAACGCCCCGGCGATCATCGACCCCGGCTGGCAACCCGCCTCGTTGGCGCCCACCCGCCCGCCACGCAGCACGCTGGGCTGGCTGGCCGGCGGCATCGCGCTGCTGCTCGGCAGTTGGACGGCGCTGGCGGCGGTCACCTTCATCGAGGACCTGTTCGCCCGCTCCACCACACTCGGCGCGCTGGCGCTGGCCGGCATCGGCGCCGGCGCCGCGATGCTCGCGGTGGCCGCCGCCGCCGAAAGCCGGGCCTGGCGCGGCCTCGCCCGCGTCGACCAGCTCCGCGCCGCGCTCGGCGGTTCCAACCTGCCGGCGATGCGCGCCGCCGCGCGAACCTGGGTCGCCAGCCTGCGCCCCGGCCTCGCCGATGCCGCCGCGATCCTCGTCGAGATCGACCGCGCCGAGACCCCGGCGGCATTGCACGCCCTGCTGCATGCCCGCGTCTCCGCCCCGCTGGCGATCGCCGCCGGGCGCATCGGCCGGCAGGCGGCGCTGGAGGGCGCCGCGCTGGTCGCCATCCTGCCGCACCCGGCGCTGGACGGGGTGTTCGCCGGCCTGCGCGGCCTCCGGGTGATCCGCCAGGTCGCCGCGCTGTACGGCCTGCGCCCCGGCACCCTGATGGGCTTCTCGCTGGGCCGCCGGGTCGCCTGGACCGCCGCCGGCACCGCCGGCATGGACATGCTGGCGCACACCATGCTCGACCAGGTGGTCACCACCGTCCCCGGCATCCGCCACGTCGCCGCCGCCATCCCTGGCGCCGGGGTGGCAGCGGTGCGGCTGTACCGGCTGGCGCATATCACCGGCGCCGCCTGCGACCCGCTGCCGAAATCCTGATTCTCGTCATGCCCCGGGTTTGCGCTCACCCGCCGCGCTGCCTATGACGCGGGCACCCTCCTGAAAACCCCGATGGTCGCGCCGTGCGACACAGCCCCCGGTCCGCCCGAAAGCCACGTCATGCGATACTTCAATTACATTGAAATCGGCATCATGCTGGCCACCATCCTGCAATGGCTGGTGATCGCGACGCTGACCGGGGTGGTGGTCGGCACCGGCACCAGCCTGTTTCTGCATGGCCTGTTCTACATGACCGGCCGGGCGCAAGCGGCGCCGTTCTGGCTGGTGCTGGCGATGCTGCCGGCCGGCGGGCTGCTGAACGGCCTGCTGCTGCATTACGGCTATCGCAGCCTCCCGAGCGAGCTGAAAGACAGCATGTTCGCCGCTGTGCATGTCCAGCGCGGGCGGATGCCGTTCCGCACCATCTGGATCAAGCCGGTCGCCGCCATCATCACCCTGGCCAGCGGCGGCTCGGCCGGCAAGGAGGGGCCGTGCTCGCATATCGGCGCCTCGCTGGCCGCGGCGATCGGGCAGCTGCTGCACCTCAACGCCGAACTCCGCCAGCGCCTGGTGGCCTGCGGCGTCAGCGCCGGGTTTGCCAGCGTGTTCGGCACCCCGATCGGCGGCGCCATCTACGGTGTCGAGGTGCTGGCGATCGGCCGCATCCGCTCGGATTTCCTGTTTCCGGCGGTGGTCGCCGGCGTCGCCTCGCTGCAGACCAGCCGCTGGTGGGGCATTCCGTACGACACCTACCGCGTTCCGGTGCTGCCGGAATTCTCGCAACTGGTGTTCCTGAAAACCGTGCTGATCGGCATGCTGTGCGGCGTCGCGGCGCTGGTGTTCATCGAGATGGTGAAGGGCATGACCCGGCTGTTCACCAGCATCCGGCTGAAACTGCACCTCTGGCCGCCGCTGATGCCGCTGTTCGGCGGCATCATCCTGGCGCTGCTGGTGCTGGTGATCCCGACCGACTACCTGGGCCTCAGCCTGAAGCTGATGGACCGCGCGCTGGACGGCCAACCGATGCCGTATCTGGGCTTCCTATGGAAGACCCTGCTGGTGGCGATCACCCTGGGCTCCGGCTATTACGGCGGCATCGTCACGCCGCAATTCGTCATCGGGGCGGTCACCGGCAACGCGATTGCGCATTTGTTCGGGCTCGACCCGACGCTGGGGGCTGCGGTCGGGCTGGTCTCGGTGCTGGCCTCGGCCTCGAACACCCCGATTGCCGCGATCCTGATGGGCATGGAGCTGTTTGGCGGCAGCGTTGGCACCGCCTATATCGCCGGTGCGGCGATTGCCGCCTACGTGGTGATCGGCCATCGCAGCGTCTATCCGGAGCAGCGCGTGGCCTACTCCAAATCCTCCTGGCTGCGCATCCGCCCCGACCTGGTGGTCGGCAACGAAAAAGCCCAGCTCTCCTACGGCCTGCTGCGCTGGTGGCAACAACACCGCCGATGACGCGCCCCGACCGTCTGGCCGGCCAGGGATGAAAAGTTTTTTTGCTTCTTTTTGTTCACAAAAAGAAGGCCTTGCTAAACGTGCTGCCCGCCATTGATATGCAACTCCGCCCCAGTGACATAACTCGCCCCCGGCCCGCACAAAAACCGGATTGCCGTCGCCACCTCCTCGGTCCGCCCCAGCCGCCGCATCGGCACCTCACGATCGGCGAATGCGGCAGTGCCCGGCGACAGCATCGCGGTGGCGATCTCTCCCGGTGAGATGGCGTTCACCCGCACCCCGCGTGGCGCGTATTCCGAGGCCATTTCCCGCGTCAGCGTCGCCAGCGCCGCCTTGCTGCAGGCGTAGGCCGCGCCGGCATAGGGATGCACCCGCGAGCCGGCGATCGAGGTCACGTTGACCACGCTGCCGCCGGCCGCCGCCAGTTCGCCGATCAGCCCGCGCACCAGCAAAGCCACCGAGATCAGGTTGACGTTCATCACCTGCAGCCAGCTGGCGTAATCGGTCTCCTGCACCCCGAGCCTGCTGCCATCGGCCCCTTTCGGCGAGATGCCGGCATTGTTCACCAACGCATCCAGCTTGCCGTCCGGCAGCCGCGCGCGCATTTCCGCCAGCGAGGCGGGCAGGGCGGCGATATCGTTGAGGTCGAGTTGCAGATGGTCCTGCGGCCCGGCGCTCCACGGGCAGAACTGCGAGAACGCCTGCCGCGACACGGTGATCACCCGCCAGCCCTCGTCGCTGAACAGCTTGGCCGTGGCATGGCCGATGCCGCGGCTGGCGCCGGTAAGCACGAGAACGGGTTGTCGGGTGTTCATTCCGGAACAGTGCCCCCGCGTGACTGCCCCGGCAAGCACGCCCTGCTGACGTGGCGCGGATCGCCGCCTATGCTGCGCCACCATGCCGGAGTGCGCCGTTGCCAGTTGACTCGATCTTCGACCAGGGCCTGCCGCCGGCCGGCGCCAGCCTGGTTGCCCCCGCGTTCTACGACGCAGCGCCGCGCGCCATGCGCCAGCGGGTCGCCGCCTTCGCGGCCAAGCGCTATGTCGACATGCTCTACGTCACGCGGCTGGACCGTGCGACCGCGGACGCGCATTTCCGCCCGCGCATGATCGCCCCGCCCGGCGACCTCACCAGCACGCCCGTGGCCGACGGCACCGCGCTGAAAGCCGCCGTCGCCGCCGGCCGGTTCAGCATCACCGCCGACGACGCCACACGCCACGTCACCGTCACCTGGGCCGACCCGGAATTCGGCGACATCACCGCCCATGCCGAGGCACACCCCGGCTATGGCGGCATCCTGCTGGGCGAGAAAACCAAACCCGATTTCACCCCGGCCCCGCTTGCCCGCCCCACCGCAGCGCCGCTGTGGACCGACCCCGCGCCACCCCCCGGCGCCGCGCTGGGCAAAGCTGCCGATGCGATGTTCGCCGGTTCGCCGGGGCTGTACGGCGTGCTGCTGGCCACGCCGGAGCGGGTGATTTTCGAGCGCTACAGCCGTTTTGGCCGCGCCGACCGGGCAACCCCGAGCTGGTCGATGACCAAATCGATGACTGCCACCACCATTGCCCGGCTGCTCCACCAGGGCTGGCTGCGTTCGGTTTACGACCGCGCCATGCCGCCGCTGTGGACCGACCCGCGCGGTATCCATGCCGGCATCACGCTCGACGACCTGCTACGCATGCGCTCGGGGCTGGCGATCCCGGTGCTGCACCCGGACGGCCGCACCACGCTCGGCTTCGAGAATTCGATGGTCTACCAGGATGCCGGCGACGCCTTCGAAACCGCCCAGCGCGGCACGCCGGCCACCAGGCCCGGCGCGGTGTTCCGCTACATCAACGCCGGCCCCAATGTGCTGGGTGCGATCATCCGCGCCGAGATCGAGCAGCGTGGGCTGCCCTACCCGGCGACGCTGTACGGGCTGCTGGCGGATCGGATCGGCATGGCTTCGTTCCAGTATTCCGCGGACAGCACCGGCAACCTGATCGCCTCCGGCGCCGGCTTCGCCACGGCGCGCGACTACGCCAGGCTCGGGGTGCTGTATCTGCAGGATGGGGTGTGGCAGGGCGAGCGGATTCTGCCGGAGGGCTGGGTGAGTTATGCGTTATCATCGTCGCATACCGGTACTAACTACGCGGCCTCGTTTCGGACCAACCAGAACGCCATTTTCCCCTCTTTGCCCGCCGATACCGCCTGGGCGGCGGGTGCCTCGGACCAGCGGATCATCATGCTTCGGGGCGCGAATATGGTCGCTGTGGTGACCAACGAAACGGATTTTGCCGTGAATCTGGGCGATTTGGACCGGTTTTTGGCCACTGGAATCGAGGTTTGAGATGCCGCAAAGGGTCGCATTGATCGCCGGCGCCACCCGTGGCATCGGCCTCGCGCTGGTCGAGGCGCTGGCCCGGCAATGGGCCGGCGACGGCATCGTCTACCTCACCGCGCGCCGCCAGGGCGATGGCGAGTTCGAGACCAAGCGCCTGACATCGCTTGGTTTACGGGTCGGCTGGCTACCGTTCGACCTCGCTGACTCCGGCTCCGCCAACCGCCTCGCTGGCGAGCTGAAGCGACGCCACGGCGGGGTCGATATCGCAGTGCAAAACGGCGCCTACGCCCCCCAGGCCGGCGTCTCCAGCGCTTCAGAAGCCGAGGCAATGATTGCCGCCAACAACCACGGAACGCTACGTTTTCTCCGCGCCATGGCGCCGCTGATGCGCGACCACGGCCGCCTCGTCATCGTCGCCAGCGCGATGGGCAGATTGGCGAATCTGCCGGAAAATCTGCGTGCACGGTTCAACACTTGGCACCACACGCCATCCGATATCGACCTCGCGATGGACGGCTACGTTGCCGCGATGAAGGCCGGCACGGCGGCGGCGGAGGGCTGGCCTGATTGGGTGAATATCCCCTCCAAGGTTGGACAAGTGGCTGTAACCAAAGCATTTGTCCGCCAGTTCGCGGCCGAGCGCGGCGTGCTGATCAATGCTGCCTGTCCCGGCCTGACCTTGACCGACGCCACCGCCGGGTTGATGGACTCGGTGTTCCAGGGCCGCAGCGCGCAGACCCCGGAACAGGCCGCGACAGACCTGCTATGGCTCGCCACCCTGCCGCCGCAAGCCACTGAACCTTATGGAGAATTGGTCCAGCACCGCAAGGTGTTGCCATTCGGAGATGCACCATGAAAACCGTCGTGATCCACGCCCCGCATGACCTGCGCATCGAGGAGCGCGAGGTGCCCACCCTTGGCCCGCGCGACGTGCGGGTGCGGGTGCGCAATGGCGGCATCTGCGGCTCGGACCTGCACTACTTCCACCATGGCGGCTTCGGCGCGGTGCGGGTCAAGGCGCCGATGATCCTCGGCCACGAGGTGGCCGGCGAAGTGGTTGAAATCGGCCGTGATGTCAAGGCGGTAGCGCCCGGCCAGCGTGTCGCGATCAACCCCAGCCTGCCGTGCAACGCCTGCGCCCAATGCCTCGCCGGCCGCCAGCAGCATTGCGTCGACATGCGGTTCTACGGCAGCGCCATGCGCAACCCGCATGTCGATGGCGGCTTCCGCGAAATCCTGGTCTGCGACGAAAGCCAGGCGATCCCGGCCGAAATGCCCAGCGAACGCGCCGCCTTCGCCGAACCGCTTTCCGTTTGTCTGCACGCCGCCCACCAGGCCGGCGACCTGCTGGGTACCAGGGTGCTGGTGACCGGCGCCGGGCCGATCGGCGCGCTGCTGGTGATGGTGGCGCGGCATGCCGGGGCGGCGGAGATCGTCGCCACCGACCTGGCCGAGCCGCCGTTGGTGGTCAGCCGGCGGATCGGCGCCGATACCGCGTTGAACATGAAGGAAAACCCCGACGCGCTGGTGCCCTACGCGGCCGGCAAGGGCCGGTTCGACGTGGTGTTCGAGGCCAGCGGCAGCGGCGCCGCATTGGCCGGGGCACTCGCCGTGGTGCGGCCGCGCGGCACCATCGTGCAGATCGGCACCCCGGTCGGCGACACCTCGATGACGCTCTCCACCCTGCTGTCCAAGGAGATCACCCTGCGCGGCAGTTTCCGCTTCCATGCCGAATTCGTCCAGGCGGTCAGCGTGCTGGCCAGCGGCCGGTTCGACGTGTCGCCATTGCTAACCGAGGTGGTGCCGCTCGGCGAGGCGGTGCGCGCCTTCGAACTGGCGACTGATCGAAGCCGCGCGATGAAGGTGCAACTCGGCTTCTAGACCGCTGATTCTGGAGTATTCCATATGACCGTTGGTCAATTCCCCGCCACCCGCCTGCGCCGCAACCGGCACGACGCCTGGACCCGGCGGCTGGTGGCCGAGAGCCGGCTTTCCGTCGATGACCTGATCTGGCCGATCTTCCTGATCGAGGGCGCCGGCATCAGCAGCGATGTCGCCGCGATGCCCGGCGTGCAGCGGGTGACCTTGGACCGGCTGGCCGGCCATGTGGCGCCGGCCGCCGAACTCGGCATCCCAGCGATCGCGCTGTTCCCGGCGACGCCGGCGGAGAAAAAGGACGCCGAAGGCAGCGAGGCCGGCAACCCGCACAACCTGATCTGCAATGCCGCACGCCTGCTGAAGCGGGAGTTTCCGCAGATCGGCCTGGTCGGCGACGTGGCGCTGGACCCCTATACCGACCACGGCCATGACGGGGTGATCCGCGACGGCTATGTGGCGAATGACGAGACGCTGGCGATATTGTGCCGCCAGGCGGTGAACCAGGCCGAGGCGGGGGTGGATGTGATCGCGCCGTCCGACATGATGGATGGCCGGATTGCGGCACTGCGCACCGCGCTGGACGGGCGCGGGCTGATCCATACAAGGCTGATGAGCTACGCGGCGAAATACGCCTCGGCGTTCTACGGCCCATTCCGCGATGCGCTCGGTTCCGGCGGCGCGCTGAAGGGCGACAAGAAGACCTATCAGATGGACTACGCCAACTCCGACGAGGCGCTGCGCGAGGTGGAGATGGACCTGCTGGAGGGGGCCGACATGGTGATGGTCAAGCCCGGCATGCCGTATCTGGACGTGGCGCGGCGGGTGCATGACCGGTTCGGCGTGCCGACCTTCGCCTATCAGGTGTCCGGCGAGTATTCGATGATCATGGCGGCGGCGAACAACGGCTGGATCGACCATGACCGGGCGATGATGGAGAGCCTGACCGGCTTCAAGCGCGCCGGGTGCGCCGGGGTGCTGAGCTATTTCGCGGTGAAGGCGGCGAGGTTGTTGCGGGGGACTTGAACCCGCGACACGGGCGTGCCGCGGCGCGCGGCATGCATTGATCCGGTGCCGGGAATCCTGACAAGGCTCGCCAGACGCGGCTTGATGTCAGCATTCGATCAGCATGCCCCACCCGCCGGTCGGGCGCCCACGCTTACGGGGCCAGTTTGGCATTGAAGCAGACGACGTTTTCGCCGTTGAGCAGATACTCGAACTCGTGCTGCGACATCGCCCGGAAGAATGGGGTGCTGCTGCCGCCCCAGGGGAACAACCAGTCATCCAGTTCGAGCATCACGGCGCCGGCGGTGGCGATCCAGCCGGTGTTCTCCGCGAATAGCGCCTTCTGGGCGCCCTCGATGTCGAGCTTGACGATCAGGACTTCATCTTCGCCGGCCATGCGCATCAGGCTCTCGATGGTATGCGCCTGCACCGTGCCGACCGGTCCGACTGCCTCGACCCGGAACCCGGATGCGCCGGCCTCCGGGTTCACGATGGTCAACTGCTGATCGCGATGCCAGACCGCGCCGAGCAGCGGCTGGATGCGCTCGCCGTAAGGCTCGACGTTCTTCAGCAGCATCTTGAAATTCTCGGCGTCGGGTTCGATGACCATGACCCTGGCACGCGGAAACGCGTCGGCGAGGGTGATGGCGGACAGGCCGATATTGCCGCCGCCATCGATGATCAGCGGCGTCCGTCCGCGTTCGAGCAGCGCCTGGTAACGCGCCTGGAGTTGCGCGGTGTGCGGGAACTGATCGAGCCGGTACTGTTGCCGCACGATGCATTGCCAGAAGATTGCATGATCCGAGACGCAATCGCGAAGCCACAGCGGTGACGGATGACCAGGCACACGAAACGGCCGCGAGGTTTGCGAGGTTTGCGGCAGCGGGCGTTCGATCGCCAGCACGAGGCGGATACCATCCAGCCAGCCGAATGCCTTGATGTAATTGGGTAGGCGCGAGACTCGCTGGTAAGACATCGAAAGCGTTTCCTGGGTGACTGCGGGGCGAGCGGACAAGAGCGAATGGCCTCTGCCCGACATTTCCCAGATGAGCGGAGTATCTACTCCGCTGCAGGCTAACCCAGCGCACTGACACAGACAAGGGATTGGCCATGTCTGCGGGTCGCGCGATTCTGGTGCGATGCCCCAGGCGGTGAATGTCGTCGCAGCCGCGGTGAACCGCGCGGGACAGGCTGCCCGCATCCCTTGAACAAGCCGGCGCACCGGCGCTGCGGACCAACGACCATTCCGCGTTCATCGCAGATGATAGCGTTGTATCGCGTTCCCGGGCGACGTGGATTCTCGGCCGCAGGACTTTCGACTGCCCGACCCGTTCCAACCGGCTGGGGTCCTCCGCCCTACCCATTGGAGTGTACGCAGTCTCCGCCACTCCAATGTTGCAAGGCGGATAAAAAGAGTTTTTTGGTTCTTTTTTTCAAAAAAGAACCCTTACTTGAGTCTGGCAAGCGCTGCGGCAAACGTATCGACATCGGCTTCGCTGTTATAAACATGCGGGCTGACCCGCAGCACGCCGCCGCGTTCGGCGACGTGGATGTTTTCGGCGGCCAGGCGGTCGGCGAGGCCGGTGGGGACGCCGCCCTTGAAGCGCAGGCCGGCGATGTGGGGCACGCGGTGGTGGCGGGCGGGGATGCCGATGCCGAGTGCGGTGGCGGCGTCGGCGATGCGGTCGGTGAGCATGCGCAGGCGTTCGCTGACGGCAGCCGGTCCCCAGGAGGCGGCAAGTTCCAGGCCGGCGGTGGCGATCGGGATGGCGATCGGGTTGTTGCGTTCGCCGAGGTCGTAGCGGCGGGCGCCGGGGAGGAAGGCGTCGTTCTTGCGACTGTGGCCGTGGTGTTCCAGGGGGGTGCCGTTCTGGCGATGGGGCGCGGCGTAGAGGAAGCCGAAGCTGTACGGGCCGAGGATCCATTTGTAGGTGGGGAAGGCGATGAAGTCGGGTTGCAGGGTGGCGACGTCGATGGGCAGCACGCCGACCGCCTGGGTGCCGTCGATCACCAGGGCGCCGCCCTGGGCGCGCAGCACCGGGGCGATGCGGGCGAGGTCGACGATGGTGCCGTCGGTCCAGTGCGAGGCGGTGAGGGCGGCGATGGCGACCGGCGGGGCGTGGTTGGTCTCGATGCGGGCCAGCACGGCGGCGGTCCAGTCGTCATCACCGGGGCGGGCGACGGTTTCCACCACGGCGCCGTCGGTCTCGGCCTGGTGCAGCCATTGCAGCACTTGCGAGGAGTGCTCGCCTTGCAGGATCAGGATGCGGTGGCCGGCTGGCACCTTGATGTTGCGGCCGGCGGTGGCGATGCCGTAGCTGGTTGAGCCGGTGACGGCGATGTCGTTGGCATCGGCGCCGATCAGGCTGGCGGCGGCGGCGCGGGCGCGCTCCAGCTGCGAGGTGAGGGCGTCCAGCGACAGTGACCAGGGATGGCCCTTGGCGGCGGCGCCGGCGGCGGCGGCTTCCAGGCCGACCTTGGGCAACGGGGACATGGCGGCGGCGTTGAGGTAGGTGACGCCTTCGGGGATGTCGAACTTGTCGCGCTGGCAGGGAAGCATTGGGGGCTCCATCAGGTTGAGGAAGGCCTTCTTTTTGTGAACAAAAAGAAGCAAAAAAACTTTTTATCCGTTTTGGAGACTCCGGAGTCCCCCGCGCGCCAATGTTGCAAGGCGGATAGACGTTTTTTGGTTCTTTTTTCAAAAAAGAACTGCTTTCTTATCCTGGCGTATTCCACTGATGCTCCGGCTCCAGCGGGTATACCGGGCGGAGTACGTGGCGGAAGGTGAGTTGGGAATAGTCGCTGGTGCAGACGCCGACGCCGGCGCATTCGACGATTTCGCGGGCGATGCGGCCGAGGTCGGCGCGCCAGTGGACGCGGCTTTTGATGGCGACGAACTGTTTTTTGGCTGGATCGATGCCGAGGACTTGCAGCATTTCCTGGGCGGTGGGTTCGATGTGGCGGCTGAGCAGGATGATCTGGACGCGGCCGGTGTCGAGCACCACGGTGTTGCCCATGAAGATTTTCAGGCCGGGGGAGAGGCCGCCGGTTGAGGTGTAATAGCCGGCGGAGATGGTGCGGACGCGGCCGGTGACGGTGAGCGGGGTGCTGGCGACTGGCAGCAGAGGCATTGGCAGTTTGGCGCCGATGGTGAGGGTGATCTCGGCGTTGATGCCGGCGGCGAGGGCCTCGGTGACGGCTTCGGGGTCATAGATGCCGAAGAACACCACGTCTTCCAGTTGCTGGCGGATGATTTCGCGCAGCACGTCGGTGGTGTCCATGGTGCCGCCGCTGGCGCAGTTGTCGTAGTGGTCGAGTAGGAACACCGGGAGTTGGCCGGGGGCGCCGAGGGATTTGGCGCGGGCGACGGAGGATTCGAGGGGCTCGATGGCGAAGGCGAAATCGCGGCGGGCGTTCCAGGCGAAGGCGAGCAGTTCGTCGACCATGGCCTGCGCGTCTTCGGGGTTCTCGTCGGTGGTGACGACGGCGGAGAGGCCGGCCTGGCTGACGTCGGCGTGCGGGAAGCCGACGAAAACGCTGGCACAGAGGGCGCGGTCGGTGGCTTCCCAGGCTTCGCACATCGCCTGCAGTTGCTTGTTGGGGAACTGGTGGGTGCCTTGGGCCATGACGTGCGGCAGCATCGGCGCGCGGCCCCAGGCGGTGGTGGGCAGCACCTCGGTGGACAGGGTGCGCAGCAGGGTCTGGGCGGCGCGGATGCCGGTCTCTTTCATGTCGACATGCGGGTAGGTGTGGTAGCCGGCGACGATGGTGGCGGTGTGGACCATGTTGTCGAACACGTTGGCGTGCATGTCGTAGGCCACCGCGATCGGCGTGGTGGGGTCGATTTCGCGGATGCGGCGCAGGAGTTCGCCTTCGCCGTCCTCGAAGGTTTCCACCGCCATGGCGCCGTGCAGGTCGAGCAGGATGCCGTCGAAGCCGCCTTTGGCCACTGCTTCGGTGATCAGGCGGCAGAAGATTTCGTAGGCGGCGGCGTCGACCGGGCCGCTGGGGGGCGCGCTGGCACAGAGTGGCACGGTGATTTCGGCGCCGGCGGCTTCGGCGACCTCAAGGAAGCCGCCCATCACGGTGCCGGTGTTGCGGTAGAAGGCGATTGCCGCCTGGCCTTCCAGCAGGGTGTCGCCGTTGCGGCAGAAGCGGGCGAGCCTGGTTGGCACCGGGGAGAAGGTGTTGGTCTCGTGCGACAGGGTGGCAAGCAGCAGGCGCATGTTCGGCGGTCTCCGGGCGTGGGGCGGGGAGCATGCCCTGGCTGGCGCGGGCGGGGAAGGCGGCGGTAGGATGGGCCAGATGGGGGAGGCTGGGACATGGGTGCGCCGAAGACGATGTTCGACAAGATCTGGGACCGTCACACGATCATGACGCGGCCGGATGGGGCGACCTTACTGCATGTGGCGCGGCATCTGGTGCATGACGGGTCGCGGGCCGGGTTCAAGCAGATGGTCGATACCGGGCTCAGCCTGCGGCATCCTGAGCGCACGTTCGGGACTGCGGATCACTATGTTTCCACCGCCAGCCACGATATTGCCGCGATCGCCGAGCCGCAGCGGCGGGCGATGGTGGAGGCGGTGGCGGAGAACGCGCAGACGCACGGCTTCGCGTATTTCGGGCTCGGCGACCGGCGGCAGGGCATCGTGCATATCATCGGGCCGGAGCAGGGGATCACCCAGCCGGGCCTGCTGATGGTGTGCGGCGACAGCCATACCTCGACGCATGGCGCGCTGGGGGCGCTGGCGTTCGGCATCGGCTCGTCGGAGGTGACGCATGTGCTGGCGACGCAGACGCTGTGGCAGATGCGGCCGAAGGCGATGCGGGTGACGGTGGATGGCGCGCTGGGGGCGGGGGTGACGCCGAAGGACGTGATCCTGGCGATCATCGCGCATATCGGCGCGTCCGGCGGCGTGGGGCATGTGATCGAGTATGCCGGCGAGGTGTTTCGCGCGATGTCGGTCGAAGGGCGGATGACGGTGTGCAACATGTCGATCGAGGCAGGGGCGCGGGCCGGGATGGTGGCGCCGGATGCCGCCACCTACGCCTATATGAAGGGCCGGCCGTATGCGCCGCAGGGCGCGATGTGGGACCAGGCGATGGGCTACTGGACCAGCCTGCCGAGCGATGCCGCGGCGGCGTTCGACCTGGAGGTGGCGATGCGCGGCGAGGACATCGCGCCGATGGTGACCTGGGGCACCAGCCCGCAGGATGGCAGCCCGATCACCGGCACGGTGCCGGACCCTGAGGCGGCGGACACCGCCGAGCGTCGCGAGGGGATGCGGGCGGCGCTGGCCTATATGGGGCTGCAGGCAGGCACCAGGCTGGCCGATATCGCGGTGGATCGGGTGTTCATCGGGTCGTGCACTAATTCGCGGATCGAGGACTTGCGGGCGGCAGCCGCGGTGGTGCGCGGGCGGCAGGCGGTGGTGACGGCGTGGGTGGTGCCGGGCTCCGGGCTGGTGAAGGCGCAGGCCGAGGCGGAAGGGCTTGATAGCGTGTTTCGCGAGGCGGGGCTGGAATGGCGGGAGCCTGGCTGCTCGATGTGCGTGGCGATGAATGGCGATGTGGTGGCGCCGGGCGAGCGCTGCGCATCGACCTCGAACCGCAATTTCGTCGGGCGGCAGGGCAGGGGAGCGCGCACCCATCTGCTCAGTCCGGCGATGGCGGCGGCGGCGGCGGTGACCGGGCGGCTGACCGATGTGCGGGCGCTGATGGCGGGAGCGGTGTGATGCGGAAATTCGAAACCGTCGAGGCGGTGGCGGCGCCGATCGAGATGGCCAACGCCGATACCGACCAGATCATCCCGGCGCGCTTCCTGTGGCGGTCGCGGGCCGATGGCTACGGGCATCTGCTGTTCAACGATCTGCGCACCGATGCCGACGGCAAGCAGAAGCCGGATTTCGTGCTGAACCGGCCGGAATATGCCGGTGCCGCAATCCTGGTGGCGGATCGCAATTTTGGCTGCGGCTCCTCGCGCGAGCAGGCGGTGTGGACGTTGGACAATGCCGGGGTGCGGGTGGTGATCGCGCCGAGTTTTGGCGACATCTTCTACAACAACTGCCTGAAGAACGGCCTGCTGCCGGTGGTGCTGCCGGAGGCGCGCTGTGCCGAGTTGCGCGCGGCACTGGCCCGCAATCCGGGGGCAAAACTGGTGGCCGATCTGGAGGCGCAGACCGTCACCGGCCCGATAGGGGTGAATGACGGCTACGGCACCGATGATTTCACCATTCCGCCGTTCCGTCGCGAACTGATGCTGGCCGGGCTTGACGATATCGGCTTCACGCTGGCGCAGGCGGATAAGATTGCAGGGTTTGAGCGCGGATTTGGCGAGGCGCTGCCGTGGCTTTAGCAGGCGACGCTGCTCCGGAATATCAGGACGGCGTGACGCAGTCCGCGTAAACCAGACCGGCGGCAGCGAGGTCCTCGATCGCGCTGCCGACCGACTTGAACAGGGTGATTTCCTCGGGCGTGCCACGGCCGCCGATCGTGCCCCGGCACAGGCCGAACAGGTCGCCCTGGATCGCCGCGCGGGCCAGCGCGCCGGAGGCCAGCGCCTGGGTGATGTCGCCGGCCTCGGCCAGCGCCGCATCGGTGTCGATGAACACCCGAGCCCGTGCCACCGCCGCATCGTCGGCCTCGCGCATGTCCGGACGGTAGCCGCCGATCAGGTCAAGATGCGTTCCGGGCGTCAGCCAGGCGCCGTGGATCAATGGCTGGCTGGCCAGCGTGGCGCAGGAGACGATATCGCTGCCGCGCGTGGCGGCTTCCAGGTCGGTGGTGGCGGTGGCATCGAACCCGCTCTCACGCAGCCGCGCCGCCAAACGCTCGGCGCCGGCGGCATTGCGGTTCCACACCAGCACCCGTTCGATAGCGCGCACCGCCGCCCAGGCCGCCGGCAGCATGCCGGCGATATGCCCGCTGCCCACCACCAGCAGCGACCGCGTATCCTTGCGCGCCAGATAATCCCCCGCCAGCGCCGAGGCCGCCGCCGTCCGCCTTCCGGTGATCTCGTTGCCGTCGATCACCGCCAGATGCCGCCCGGTGGCGCCGTCGCACAGCAGATAGGTCGAGGACACCGCGTTCAACCCCAGCGCGCCGTTCTCCGGAAACACCGTGACAATCTTGACCCCCAGCGCCGCGCGTCCCTGCCAGGCCGGCATCAGCAGCAGGCTCGCCTCGGCCGCGCCCGTCGCCGCCAGCCCGTGCCGGTGCCGCAGCGGGGTCTCCGCACCGGCGATGAACGCCGCCCGCAACGCCGGGATCAGCCGCGGAAATGCCAGGCTCGCCGCGGCGCGCGCCCGCTCGATGGTCACTGGTCCTGCCTGCTCGCTCATCGCGCGTCCTCGTGCCGTGGATTGCCCCGCGGTTATCGGGCGGGCAGGATGCACGCCCAGGCTTGCAACCGAAAGCCCTTGCAACCGAAAGCCCTCGCAACCGAAAGCCCACCGCGCATGGATTTCGCCGCCACCGACGCCCAGCAAGCCGTTCGCGAGGCGGTCGCCCGCATCTGCGCCCGCTTCGATGACGCCTACTGGCTGGCGCGCGATCGCGACGGGGTGTTTCCGCACGAACTGTACCAGGCGCTGGCCGCCGATGGCTGGCTCGGCATCTGCATCCCCGAGGAATACGGCGGCAGCGGCCTCGGCATCACCGAGGCGGCGATCATGATGCAGGCGATCGCCCAGTCCGGTGCGGCGATGTCCGGCGCCTCCGCCGTCCATATCAACATCTTCGGCCTCAACCCGGTGGTGAAGTTCGGCACCGCCGCCCAGAAATCCCGCATGCTGCCGCCGCTGGTCGAGGGCCGCGAGCAGGCCTGCTTCGGCGTCACCGAGCCGGATGCCGGGCTCGACACCACCCAGATCAAAACCCGCGCCGAAAAACACGGCGACCGCTACATCGTGCACGGCCAGAAAATCTGGACCTCCACCGCGCAGATCGCCCACAAAATCCTGCTGCTGGCCCGCACCACGCCGATCGAGCAGACCACCCGCCGCACCGAGGGGCTGAGCCTGTTCTACACCACGCTCGACCGCAGCCGCGCCGAGGTGCGCGCCATCGACAAGATGGGCCGCAAGGCGGTCGACTCCAACCAGGTGTTCTTCGACGGCATGGAAATCCCCGACGAGGACCGCATCGGCGAGGAAGGCCGCGGCTTCGAATACCTCCTCCAGGGCCTGAACCCGGAACGTATCCTGATCGCCGCCGAAGCCGTCGGTCTCGGCCTGCTGGCGCTCGACCGCGCCAGCAGCTACGCCCGTGAGCGCGTGGTGTTCGGCCGCCCGATCGGCCAGAACCAGGCCATCCAGCACCCGCTGGCGGAAAGCTGGATGGAACTGGAAGCCGCCCGCCTGATGACCATGAACGCCGCCTGGGCCTACGACACCGGCCGCCCCGCAGGTGCCGCCGCCAACGCCGCCAAATACCTCGCCGCCGAAGCCGGCTTCAAAGCCTGCACCACCGCAGTGATGACCCACGGCGGCTTCGGCTACGCGAAAGAATACCACGTCGAACGCTACCTGCGCGAAAGCCTGATCCCACGCATCGCCCCGATCAGCCCGCAACTGGTACTGTGCTACATCGCCGAGCGGGTGCTCGGTCTTCCGAAATCATATTGAAGGGAAGAGAAAATGTTCTTTTTTGAAAAAAAGAACCAAAAAACTTTTTATCCGCCTTGCAACAGCGGAGATGTGGAGACGCCGGAGTCTCCAAAATGGGTGAAAAGGTTTTTTGTTTCTTTTTGTTCACAAAAAGAAATGCTTTTCTGATGCGTGTCGTTATCATCGGCGGCGGCGCGGTCGGCAGTTCCGTAGCTTATCACCTGGCCCTGGCCGACGGCCATGAGGTCACCGTGGTCGAGCGTGACCCGACCTATCGCATTGCCTCGTCGTCACTGTCGGCCAGTTCGATCCGCCAGCAGTTTTCCACGCCGCTGAACATCGCCATGTCGCGCTTCGGGCTGGATTTCCTGCGCGCGGCGCCCGAGGCGCTGGCGGTGGATGGCGACCGGCCGGCGCTCGGCCTGCACGAGCGCGGCTATCTGTTCCTGGCCTCGGCCGCCGGTGAGGCGATCCTGCGCGACAACCATGTGGTGCAGCAGGCCAGCGGCGCCGAGATCGCGCTGCTGGACCCGGCGGCGTTGCGGGCGCGGTTTCCGTGGATGTCCACCGAGGGCGTGGCGTTGGCCGCGCTGGGCCTGGCCGGCGAGGGCTGGTTCGACGGCCCGGCGCTGCTCGCCGCCTATCGCCGCAAGGCGCGCAGTATGGGGGTGGCCTACGTGGCACAGGACGCCATCGGCTTCACCCGCGCCGGCCGCCGCATCTCCGGCGTCGCACTGGCCGATGGCAGCACGCTGGCCTGCGATATCGCGGTCAACGCCGCCGGCCCGTGGGCGGCACGGGTGGCGTCCTGGGCGGAGATCGACCTGCCGGTGCGGGCCCGCAAGCGCATGGTGTTCGTGGTCGCCTGCCGCACGCCGCTGCCTGGTTGCGGCCTCACCATCGACGCCAGCGGCATCTGGTGGCGGCCGGAGGGCGCGTTCTACCTGTGCGGCCGCTCGCCGGACGAGGGCGAGCCGGACCCTGACGAGGCGCCGCTGGAGGTGGACGAAGCGATGTTCCACGACCGCGTCTGGCCGGCGATGGCCGAGCGGGTGCCGGCGTTCGAGGAACTCAAGCTGTCCTCGTCCTGGGCCGGATACTACGAATACAACATTTTCGACCAGAACGGCATCGTCGGTCCGCATCCGGACTGCGACAACCTGATCTTCGCCAACGGCTTCTCCGGCCACGGCATCCAGCACTCGCCGGCCACCGGGCGGGCGGTGGCGGAGTTGATCACCGATGGCCGCTACACCAGCCTGGACCTGTCGCCGCTCGGCTTCGGCCGGGTGCTGCGCGGTGAGCGGCTGATCGAACGCAACATCGTCTAGGCAGGAGTGGGCCATGAGCGATTACAATGTGGGCGATCTGGTCGCCGAGTTTCTCGCCTTGTGCGGCGTCACCACCGCGTTCGGCGTGGTCAGCGTGCATAACATCCCGATGCTGGACGGCATCGGCCGGCGCAACGCCATCCGCTTCGTGATGACCCGCGGCGAACTCGGCGCCAGCCACATGGCCGACGGCTATGCCCGCGCCACCGGCAGCCTCGGCGTGATGTTCACCAGCACCGGCCCCGGTGCCGCCAACGGCGTTGCCGGCCTGGTCGAGGCGGGCTTCGCCGGCTCGCCGCTGCTGCACATCACCGGCCAGACTGCCACCAGATTCGTCGATCGCGGCATGGGCTCGGTGCACGATGTGCCGGACCAGCTCGGTATGCTGAAAGCCGTCTCCAAGGCCGCCGTCCGCGTCCGCTCGGCGCAGCAGGCGCTGGGCACGCTCACCAAAGCGGCGGTGGCGGCGCTGACCCCGCCGATGGGGCCGGTGAGCGTCGAGGTGCCAATCGACATCCAGCGCGCCCCGATCGCCCGGCCCAGCGCGTTCGACAATTTCATCCTGCCGGTGCCGGCGCCACTGGAGCCGAACCCCGCCGCATTGGCCGACCTCGCCGGCCGCATCGCGAAGGCGAAGCGCCCGATGCTGTGGCTCGGCAACGGCGCGCGCGGGGCGGGCGAGGGGGCGCGGGCGCTGCTCGATCTCGGATTCGGCATGGTCACCAGCTGGAACGGCCGCGGCGTGGTGCCGGAGGACCATCCGATGAGCCTCGGCGCGCTGAACGGCAACGGCAGCCAGGCGGTGCAGGATTTCTACGCCGGCTGCGACCTGATGCTGGTGGCCGGCTCCCGCCTGCGCGGTCACGAGACCGGCGACTTCTCCGTCAAGCTGCCGCCGCTGGTGCAGATCGACATCGATCCGGCAGCCAATGGCCGCACCTATGCATCCGAATGCATGGTGGTCGGCGATGCCCGCCCGAGCCTGCTGCAACTGGCCGCGTTGTTGCGCGGAAAAATGCAGATTGACCCCGGTTTTGCCGCTGATTTCGCCACTGCCAAGGCCCGTGCGCAGGCCGATTTCCGCGCCACGCTCGGCCCCTACGCCACCTTTCCGGAGCAGTTGCGTGCGGTGATGCCGCGCGACGCGCTCTGGGTGCGCGACATCACGCTGAACAATTCCACCTGGGGCAACCGGCTGTTCCCGGTCTACGGCCCGCGCGACAGCATCTATCCGGTGGGGGCGGGGATCGGGCTGGGGCTGCATCTGGGCATCGGCGCGGCGCTGGCGGCGGGTGGGCGCAAGACGGTGATGATGTCGGGCGACGGCGGATTCTTCCTCAATGTCACCGAGTTATGGACCGCGGTGCAGGAGCGCGCCGACATGGTGATGCTGGTGATGAACGATCACGGCTACGGCGTGATCAAGCATATCCAGGATTCGCTATACGGCGGCCGCCGCTTCTATGGCGACCTGCTGGCGCCCGACCTGCAGCAACTGGCGGCGTTGGCCGGGATTCCGGCCTGGAAGGTGACCCAGGCGGACCGCTTCGGCGCCATCATGGCCGAAGCGATCGCCCATCGCGGGCCGTCGCTGGTGGAAGTTGATATGACGGTGATCGGCGAATTTCCGCCTTATCATCCGTATGATCGCAAGCAAGGGTAGGAAAGCCGTTCTTTTTTGAAAAAGAGAACCAAAAAACTTTCATCCGCCTTGCAACTGCGGAGGTGTGGAGACTCCGGAGTCTCCAAAACGGATGAAAAGTTTTTTTGCTTCTTTTTGTTCACAAAAAGAAGACCTTGCTTATCCCGCGAGCACATCCTCTGCCGCCTTGAACGCCAGCCCCAGGTCCTGCGCCACCGCCGCGTAGGTCACCGAACCACCGTGCACGTTCAACCCCCGGCGCAGATGGATGTCCTCCTTCAGCGCCTGCCGCCAGCCTTTGTCGGCCAGTGCCAGCGCGAACGGCAGGGTGGCGTTGCCCAGCGCGATGGTCGAGGTGCGGGCGACCGCCCCCGGCATGTTGGTGACGCAGTAATGCACCACGCCTTCCTCCACGTAGGTCGGCGCCGCGTGGGTGGTTGGCCGGCTGGTTTCCAGGCAGCCGCCCTGGTCGATGGCGATATCCACCACCACCGAGCCCGGCCGCATGCGGGCGACCATCTCGCGGCTGACCAGCTTCGGTGCGGTGGCGCCAGGCACCAGCACCGCGCCGATCACCAGGTCCGATTCGGCCACCGCCTGCTCGATATCGGCGGTGGTGGAGTACAGCGTGTGCAGGCTGGTGCCGAATTGCGCGTCCAGTTCCTTCAGCCGGATCAGCGAGCGGTCGATCACCGTGACATTGGCCCCAAGCCCGATCGCCACCCGTGCCGCGTTGGTGCCGGAGACGCCGCCGCCGATGATGGTGACGCGGGCGGCCGGCACGCCTGGCACGCCGCCCAGCAGCACACCGGCGCCGCCCTGCTCCTTCTCCAGACAGCGGGCGCCGACCTGCATGCTCATGCGGCCGGCGACCTCGCTCATCGGCGCCAGCAGCGGCAGGCTGCCATGGCTGTCGGTGACCGTCTCGTAGGCGATGCAGGTGGCGCCGCTGGCCATCAGGCCCTGGGTCTGCACCTTGTCGGCGGCCAGGTGCAGATAGGTGAACAGCACATGGTCCGGCCGCAGCATGGCGATCTCGTCGGCCAGCGGCTCCTTCACCTTCACGATCAGCTCGCTGCCGGCGAATACCGCTGCCGCGTCGTCACCGATGGTGGCGCCGGCGGCCTCGTAGGCGGCGTCGGTAAAGCCGATGGCGGTGGCGGCGCCGCGCTGCACCAGCACGCTATGGCCACGCCGGGTGAATTCGCGCACCGCGGCAGGCGTCAGGCCGACCCGGTATTCGTGGGTCTTGATTTCCTTGGGAACGCCGATGCGCATGGGGATATCCTCCGGGACTTTTCGCGGCCGTTGATCGGCTCGTCTGCCGATATAGCCCGGCCGCGCCGATGTTGCGAACTGTCTCCCGCGCAGGTGCCGCTAGACGACAGAAGGCCCCGGGTTGCCCCAGGGCCTTCACATTGTCTGACGGCGGATGCCGACGGACAGACGGCTACTCCGCGCCCCCGAAACAGGAGACGGAGATCCGGGTCACATCTGCGGTCCGCAGCCACGAGCAATGAGACACTGGATCACCTCCTTTCAGTTGGTTGACGACAAGCGGAAGCCTGCGCCAGCAATCTGAGTCCGCACAAGCGTTATTCGCATCACTGCCATGAAATAATACACAAAGCCGGCCAGTGCGCCCGCCAGCGCGCCGCCTTCGCCTGGTACACCTCCTGCGACACCAGCACACGGTTGGCGCGCACCACACCGGCCAGCAGGTCGGCCACGCCAAATGGCGCGCAAACTTCGCACACGCCGCCCTGCATTCGAATGCCGATCGCGGTGGCGGTGCTAGGATAGCTGGCAATCGCCGCCGCCGTGCTCGAAAACTGCGCAATGGCGCGGCCGAATCGGGCCTCGTACCACAGATGCATCCGCGCCTGGTTCTTCACGTCCAACCGCGCGCCAAGGCCGGGAAACAGCGCATTCAGTCGGGCCTCATGCGCCGCCTCGGCAGACGCCGAGAGGTCGCCGGGATCGTGATAGACGATGTCGATATCGCGGATGCCAGCCATCGGCGGCGCACCGGCGGCGAGGTTCCACACCGTCTGCGCCAGGCAACCGGCGACCAGCCAGCAATCCGGCAACCCGATCTCGGCGAACCGGTCTAGCAGGGTCGCGATGGCCGGATTCTGCCGGAGCAGGGCCGGGACATCAAAATCAAGCATCAGCAAGCGAAGAGTCTTCTTTTTGTGAACAAAAAGAAGCAAAAAAACTTTTCATCCTCAAGAACAGGTTTCTACCGTGTACACGGCTCGGCCGCTGCGGGATTCGCCGGGGGACAGCACGAGGATGCCGTTATCCGCCTCCTGGTCCATCCGGTTCAGCGCGTCGTTCATGTGGCTCACCGGCTCGGTGGCGAAGAAATCTCGGCCATCCGGCACGTAGACCACGGTATGGCCGAACACCTTGTCGGCGGCGACGCGGATCTGGTAACCGCGATCCGGATAGCGTAACAGCGCCCGGCCGTCCCAGCCAGGGAAGTCGTTGTCGATGAACACCGGCCCGATCTTGCGGCCCTGCCGATGATCCCATTCCGGCGGGATCGCGGTGCGCTCCGACGGCACCTCGCCGGGGCCGGCATTGTGCCAGACCGAGCCGGCGGTGAACTGCAAGGTCAGTTCCGGGCTGCGCGGAAAGAACGGGTGCAGCCCGAAGCCGCACGGGGCAGCGGCATCGTGCCGGTTCTCGATGCCGATTTCCATCTCCAGCGAGTCGCCAGTGATGGTGAAATTCTGCCAGCTATGGAACGCGAACGGCCAGTCGACCGATGGCGCCACCTCCAGTTCCAGCGTGGCACTGGCCGTGGTCTGCGCCGTGACCGTCCACGGCCGCAGCCAGCCGACGCCGTGGATCGCGAAGCCGCCGAACCGCTCCGGCAGGTCGTAGCTCACCCCCTGCCAACTGAACCGCCGGTTGGCCACCCGGCCGGAGAACGGCACCAGCGGATAGCAGGCCAGTTGCCGTGAATTGCGATCCGCCTCCGCCTGGGCCAGCGTCGCCGGCGATGTCGGGCGGAACATCGGTCGCCCTTGATGGCGCCACTGCACCACGCCGCCGCCGATTTCCGGCGCCAGCAGCAGGGTGGCAACGCCAGTGCTGAGGGTCAGCATCGCCGCTACGCCGGGGTGAGGTGGATGCGCTGGGTGGCCGCCGCATCGACCGCCGCACGCGAGTACAGCAACGGCACATACTCGCCGGCAGCCCACAGTGGTGCCAGGTCGCCGTAATGCGCGCTGCGCGGATCACCGGACTGGCCCGGCGCGTTGATCGCCCGGCTGTTGTCCCAGGCGCCGACGTCCAGCACCATGCGGAACGAGGCGCCGGCGGTGACGCGGAAATCCGTCGCGCGGTAGGTGGCGTTCATCACCGTGGACGGCGAACCGCCCTTCGCCAGCGGCCCGACATCCGGCATCCCGGCCGCGACCCGGCCGAGCTTGTGCTCGAAATAGCCGTGATGCAGCCGGCCCCATTGCCAGGTCGCCGGGTCGCTGCCCTGCCGCTTGCGCAAATCGGCCACCGCCGCCGCCAGGGTGCGCAGCAGCACCGCATCGCGATCCGGCAGGCGCTCGTCGGGCGTCTCCAGCAGCGCCAGCAGCGTCTCGGTATCGCCCGGCACCAGCAGCGCCCGCACCACCTTGTCCGGCGCGATGCGGTCCAGCAGCGCCGGCTTCAAATGTTTGGTCCACCACAGCTCGTGCAGCGCCGCCGGCGCGCTGTCGCGGGACAGCTGGAAATCCCAGCCGCGCAGCAGCGCCAGCGCCGCCGCGGCGTCGCCCTCGGCGCCGGCCAGCCCGGCCAGGATCGGCGCCAGCCGCCGCGCCGGGATCGACAGCGCGTCGGTCTGCAGCGCCATCGAATCCGCCAGGCTGTGCTTCGGCTGCGTGTCGAGTACCTGGTGGATGCGGTTGGTGCGCGAGCGCTCCGACCACTCGAAGCCGATCCGCCGCGCGTCGATCGGGTAGTCCTCCGGCAGGTTCATCTCGTTGGCGGTGGCGACGAAGCCGCGCGCCGGGTTGACGCTGTGCGGCAGGTCGTCGCGCGAATGGAAGCCCTGCCATTCGTAGCGCCCGTCGCCGGGCACCGGCAGCAGCCCGTCCCAGTTGGTTCGCACCGGGGTGAGGCCGCAGGCGAACCAGGCGATGTTGCCGTTGCTGTCGGCGTAGATGTGGTTGGCCGACGGCACCTTCCAGCCGCGCAGTGCGGTCTCGTATTCGTGCACGCTCTTTACCTGCATGATCGCCAGCGAGCTGAGATAGGCCGAGGCCCCTGGCTCGAACCACACCGAGCGCACCGCGAAGGCACGCCCGCTGCCTTCATGCACCACCGGCCCGTGGCGGGTGAATTTCAGCACCACCTGCTGGTCCGGCGCCCCCTTCACCGGCACCGCCTCGCGCAGCACCCGCATCTTTTCCCAGCCGCCCTGGTACCGGTACTGGTCCGGGTCGGCGGGGTCGGTGTCATAGACATAGATATCCTCCTGATCCATCGGGAAGATGGTCAGGCAGAATGCCGAGGTGCCGTTATGGCCGAACGAGATGCCCGGCGCCGCCGGCTCGCCGCAGCCGATCGCGTCCAGCCCCGGCCCGGTCAGGTGCACGATATAGCGCAGCGACGGCAGCGCATGGGCGCGATGCGGGTCGCTGCCCAGGATCGGCCGGCCGGTTTCGGTACGCGACGGCGCGATCGCCCAGTTGTTCGAGCCTTGCAGATACACGTCGCCGAGGTCGCCGACCCCGGTCCATTTCCAGGCATCCTGCATCGTCGCCGCCAGTCGCTCGGGCGAAAAATCCGGCGCCGCGACTGCCAGCTTGAACACATCCAGCACATCGGCGGGGACGCTGGCCAGGTCCAGCCCGTCCGGCACGATCGCCGACCAGGCCGGCTCCAGCGATTTGCGTGCCAGATCGGTGCGCTCGTCCGGGGGGGGCCGGGCAAAGGGGCCGGGCCCCCCCGACCCCACAGATGGCGACCAACCAGGAGCTGGGGGAGGGCCCCGC
>JBEPTZ010000053.1:0-28790 GCA_041691815.1 Rhodospirillales bacterium
GCCATCCCGGGGTCAAAAAATCGAGATGCCAGCCGAGCTCGTGCATCAGTGCAGCGAGGCGGCGGATGCGTGGCCGCATCTGCGCCGCGAGTCCCGGGGTGGGGGGCAGGATCGGCTTTACGTTGACGCGGACGCCGCGTACCCCCAACCGGTGCCAGTCCCGCAAGGTTTCGCCTGTGATTGTGGTTTCATCGATATCGACGATGCCGCGGCAGCGCTCGGTGCCGAGTTGGCGCATCGCATCGAGCATGCATGAGTTGTCTAGCCCGTAGGCGCTGGGTTGGACGAAGACGAAACGCTGGAGGCCGAGCCGCCGAGCCAGAGCCATGTAGCTGTCGAGCGGCGCATACGGCGGGGTGTAGCGCAGGTCGGCGGCATAGGGGTAATGCTCGGCGGGGCCGAATACGTGGAAATGCGCATCGCAACTCAAAGCGGGCGCGACGAAGGACGGCTCCAGCCCGGCATCCGGGTCGTGAGCTGTCATCAGGTGGTCACCAGAGCGCGGATGGCATCCGCATCCTTGCGGGCGGCGGCCATCAGGTAGCTCACATCCATCCCGGCGATCATGAACAGCGCCCCGAGTTGCAGCAGCGATTGCGTCAGCACCAGGTCGCCGCGGATGCCACCGATGCCAAGATGCTTGCCATGCAGTTTGCAGGCGGCCGCCACCGTCTCGTAGGCGCGGCGCAATTCCGGGTGGTGCAGTTCGCCCGGAATACCGAGTTCGGTGCACAGGTCATTCGAGCCGATCAGCAGCATGTCGATGCCCGGTACCGCGGCGATGGGCTCGGCATTGGCGACACCCTCCGGGGTCTCGATCATCGCGATGCACAGCGTCAGCGTGTTGCCTTGGCGGTTGACTTCGGCAAGCGTGGTTGGTCGGTACAACTGGGCGGGGCCGCTGCCGCCGACCGAGCGGTGACCAAGCGGCGGAAACTTGCAGGCCGCCACCAGCGCTTCCGCCTGGGCGCGGGTGTTGACGTGCGGGTAGATGATGCCAAGCGCGCCGGCATCGAGCAGCCGCGACGCCACATGCCCCTGGTGGCCAGGCGTGCGCACCAGCGGCGTGATGCCGAGCCCCAGCGCGGCGCCGCAGAGTTGGGCGGCGGTCTCCAGCGTTATAGTGCTGTGTTCCATGTCGATATAGAACGCATCGAAGCCGCAGGCCGCGGCGACCATCGCGATATCGACGGTGCGCGAGACACGGGTGCCGAGGCACAGCGAAACCTCGCCCCTGGCAAGCCGCTCGGCAACGCGGTTGGTCACACTGCTGCTCATGCTGCTGTTCCTGCTTTCCGCGCTGCCGCCATCGGTTCTCGCTGGCGTGCTCTGTCACGGACGAAAAGTTATCGCCTGCCCCCGTGCCGCACAAGCCGGGCGGTATCAGTGGCTGCCGGCGTCAATCGACCGCAGGCGGCGGGACCCTGGCGCAGACCATTTCGATCGCCCGCATCAGTGCGCGCGCCGCCGCCGAGAGCGGGTGGCTCTCGCGGTGGTGGATGGCGATCGTGCGTTTCAGCGCACCCGAGCGCACCGGCAGCCGGACCAGTCTTCCGTCGCCAATCTCCGTCTCCATGACGTGCATTGGCAGCACGCCGATGTAGTTGCCGTGCTGGACGACGGATTTGATCATCTGCACCGATGTGGTCTCGATCTTCGCGGTTGGTGGGTGGACGCCGGCGGCGGCGAAGTAATGCTCCAGCACATGGCGGTGCGACGCCCCGACCATCGGGAACAGCCAGGGATAGCGAACCAGGTCGCTCTCCCTCACCTTGTCGAACCTGGTCAGGGGGTGCCCGGCGCCGGCAATCACGCAGAGTTCGTCGCGCAGGATCACGCGTGAGCGTACGCCGAGCTCGGTTGCGTCCTCCACCAGCCCAACCACGAAATCGAACTCCGCCCGGCGCAGGCCGGGCAGCAGCTCGAAATTCATCTTTTCGACGATGCGGGCGGAGAACTCGGGGTTCCGCTCGCCCACCGTCGCCACCGCCCGCGCCAGCAGCCCGCCGGCGATGCTCGGCAGCGCGCCGACATGCACGCTGCCGAGATGCTTGCCGCGCAACTGGCCAATCTCCGCCTGGGCATGGTCGATCTCGGCGTCCACCGCCTTGGCATGGGCATAGAGCGTGCGCCCGTACGGTGTGGCCGAAACACCGGTGCTGGTCCGCTCCAGCAGCGGCACATCCAGCTCCTTTTCCAGCATCCGCAGGCTCTTGGTCAACGCAGGTTGGGAGATACCGAGCCGGGCGGCGGCTTTGCCGATGCTGCCCTGCTCGATGGCGAAAACCAGGTATCGCAGGTGGCGGAGCTGCATATGCATAACTTTTGGATATGAGCGGCGCAATTTAGCTATGAGACGTTCCGCCGGCAATCGGGCACACTGGCGCCGCACCGAAACACGGGCAGCCAGGGAGGAAACCGGCACATGAAACGCAGACAATTGGTCTTGGGCGGTTTGGCCGCGACCGCGGCTCTGCCGAGGATCGCGATCGGCCAGACCGACAATACCGTGATCCGTATCGCGAATCTGGATATCGGGCCATTCGCCCCGATGGCCTATGTGACCAGGTTGGCCGACAAGCATGGCATCAAGGTGAAGGTCACCGGCTTCCGCCGAGGGCTGGAATCCGCCCAGGCGGTGGCTTCCGACGCCTCCGATGTCGGGGTCGGCGGGGTGGAGGCGGCGATCTCGGCGGTGGCCGCCGGCAGCCCGTCGACAATCGTGGCCGGCTGCACCTCCGGTGGCATCGGCTGGGTCGCCAGAAAGGGCTCCGGGATCAAGACCATCGCTGACCTGAAGGGCAAGCGCTTCGCGGTGATCCGCGGGCTGCACGAGCTGGTGATGCATGCCGTGTTCGCCAAGTATGGCCTCACCTCCTCGCAGGAGCCGGGTGCCGACGTGCAGGTGTACTACATCAACGCCCCACCGGCGCTCGGCACCGCGCTGCGCAACGGCAATGTCGATGCGATGAGCGCGCCCGAGCCGTTCCCCAGCCGGGCGCTGCTGGACGGTTACGCGACGCCGCTGCCGCCGCCGTACGACACCGAACTCGGCGCGGTTCCGCGGGCGATCTTCATGCGCAAGGCGTTCGTCGCCGAGCATCCCGATGTCAGCCAACGCTTCATCAGCGCTTATGTCGAGGCGATGAAGACGTTCCGCGACCAGCCGAAGGTCGCCGAAAACTTCGTGCTCAACGACGCGTTGAAGGGCGCGATGAGCGAGCAGGACTGGCAGATGTCGGTCAAGAACCAGACCTGGGACGTGGCGATGAGCCAGGAGATTGTGGCGTCATATATTCGCGATCTGACCAAATACGGGATGTTACGCAAACCGCTGGACGCCGCCGACTTCACCAGCCTGGCGATGCTGGACAAGGCGAAGGCCGCAGTGGGTTGGTAGAGGCGGTGCAGGCGGGAGAGCGGGTGGCGCCGACCTCCCAGCCTGGCGCCGCCAGGCGTGCCGCCACCCTGCCGTCGGCGTGGAGGGCGGCAAAGGCGGTGTTGATTCGCGCCGCCTTGCCGGTGGGCCTCCTCGTCGCGTGGGAGGCGGCGGTTCGCGTCGGTTGGATCCAGGCGCGGTTCTTCCCCGCGCCATCCTCGCTGGTCACCGAAATCTGGCGCGATCTGCTCTCCGGCCAGTTGGCAATCGACTCCACCGCCAGCCTCGCGCGCCTGTCGGCCGGGCTGGGCATCGGGGTGGCGCTCGGGGTCGGCCTCGGCATGGCGATGGCGCTGTCGCGCACCATCGACATGGTGTTCAGCTTCCCGGTTCAGGTGTTGCGCTCAATCCCGCCGATCACCTGGATCGGGTTCTCCATTCTCTGGTTCGGCCTCGGCAACCGGCCTGCGATCTTCCTGATCGTGCTCGGCGTGGTGTTCCCCATGCTGCTGAACACCTATGGCGGGGTGAAGCAGGTGGATCTGATCTACCTGCGCGCCGCGCGCAACCTTGGCGCGAGACGCTGCATGCTGTTCAAGGACGTGGTGCTTCCGGCGGCATTGCCGAGCGTGCTCACCGGCCTGCGGGTGAGTGTCGGGCTGGCGTGGATCCTGATGGTGGTGGGCGAACTGATCGCGGTTCCCAGCGGCCTCGGCGATACGCTGATGCGGGCGCAGGATTACGGCCAGACCGACCGGCTGCTCGCCTACATGCTGTTGATCGGTTTCTACGGTTCGATCTCCGACCTGCTGGTGGTGGGGCTCTCGCGCTACCTGTTGCGCTGGCAGCGGGGCATCGACGGATGAGCGACGCGGTGATGCTGAATGTCGCCGGGTTGACGAAGACATTCGCCAGCCAGAAGAACCGCCCGGCGGTCCGCGTGCTGGACGATGTGTCGCTGGTGCAGCGGCGCGGCGAGTTCCTTGCGGTGATGGGCCCGTCCGGTTGCGGCAAGAGCACGCTGCTCAACATCATCGCCGGCTTCGACCACGCCGATAGCGGCGCCTGCCTGGTGCGTGGCAGCCCGGTTGTCGATACCGGGCCGGATCGTGGCGTGGTGTTTCAGGAGTATGCGCTGTTTCCCTGGATGACCGTGGAGCGCAACCTCCAGTTCGCGATGCGCGCGGCCGGCAAATGGACCCGCGATGCGCCGGCGACGATCAACGCCATCCTCCAGCGGATCGGCCTTGAGGCATTCCGCAATGCCTTCCCCAAACACCTCTCCGGCGGCATGCGTCAGCGGCTGGCGATCGGCCGCATCCTGGCGATCGATTCGCCGATGATGTTGATGGACGAGCCGTTCGGCGCGTTGGATGCGCTGACCCGCGGGCTGCTGCAGGCCGATCTGGTGTCACTGTGGCAGGAGACCGGCAAGACCATCCTGTTCATCACCCACAGCGTCGACGAGGCGCTGTTCCTGGCCGAGCGCGTGGTGGTGATGACGCCGCGCCCCGGCCGCATTGTGCTCGATCTGCGCATCGACCTGCCGCGGCCGCGTGACATCACCACGCCCGAATTCAACCGCTACAAACGAGAGATAATCGACGTGATCAATCCCTCCCTCCAGTTGCCAGGATCTGACCGATGAAGACGATCGCGATCGATATCGGCGGCACCTTCACCGACCTGGCGGCGCTCGACCCGCAAACCGGCGCGCTGCGCTTTGCCAAAAGCCTCACCACGCCGCCGAATTTCGAGCAGGGCGGGCTCGACTGCCTCAGCCAGGCCGGGATTGCCGCCGACGAGATCGACGTGCTGCGCCACGGCACCACCGTGGTGATCAACGCGCTGCTGGAGCACAACGGCGCCCGCACCGCGCTGGTCACCACCGAGGGGTTTCGTGACATCCTGGAGATCGGCCGCGGCAACCGTCCAGAGTCCTTCAACCTGTTCTATCACCGCATGCCGCCGCTGGTGGACCGCGAACGCCGTTTCGAGATCGCCGAGCGGATGAACGCGCGCGGCGAGGTGCTGCGGCCGCTCGACATGGCGGCGCTGGCGCCGCTCGCCGAGCAACTGCGTGCGGCGAAGGTGGAGGCAGTCGCAATCTGCCTGCTGCACGCCTGGCGCAATCCGGCGCACGAGCAAGTGATCGCCAGCTATCTGCGCGAGCATCTCGGCTGCTTCGTCTCCGCCTCGCATGAGATTTCGCGCGAGTTCCGCGAATTCGAACGCACCTCAACCGTGGTGCAGAACGCCTATGTCGGCCCGGTCACCGCGCAATATCTGGAGCGCTTCGGTGCCACGCTGGGCGAGGCCGGCTTTACTGGCAGCCTCTATCTGATGGGCTCCAATGGCGGAGTGCTGACCCAGACGGAAACCCGCCGCAACCCGCTGCTGCTGGTGGAATCCGGCCCGGTCGGCGGTGCCGCCGGCGCAGCCGAGCTGGGGCTGCGGCTCGGATTGAGGCATCTGGTTGCCTTCGACATGGGCGGCACCACCGCCAAGGCGGTGCTGATCGAGGATGGCGAGGCGGTGGTCTCGCCGCTCTACTGGGTCGGCGGCTACGACCGTGGCTATCCGGTGCAGGCGGCGGTGCTTGATATCGTCGAGGTCGGCGCCGGCGGCGGCAGTATCGCGGCGATCAACGAACTCGGCGCCCTGCAGGTTGGCCCACGCAGCGCCGGCGCGCTTCCCGGGCCGGCCTGCTACGGCCATGGCGGCACCGAACCGACGGTGACCGACGCCAATCTCTGGCTCGGCCGGTTGGATGGCGCTCGCTTCCTCAGCGGCACCATGCCGCTGCGCGCGGAACTGGCGACGCAGGCGCTTGACGGCCTGGCCGGGCGGCTGGACCAGGAGACCGCCTTCCTCGCCGCCGGCATCCTGCGGATTGCCACGCTGACGATGGCTTCCGCCGTCCGCCGCGTCACCATCGAGCGCGGCTTCGACCCGCGCGACTTTGCCATGGTCGCGTTCGGCGGCGCCGGGCCGTTGCATGCGGTGGACGTGGCGCGCGAGATCGGCATGCGCCAGGTCATCATCCCGATGATGCCCGGTCATTTCTCGGCCTATGGCATGCTGTTCGCCGATTTTCGCTACGATGTCGCCGATACCGTCGCCAATGCCCTGGAGCGGTTGGACAGCGATGAGGTGGAGGGGCGCTTCACCACGTTGGAGGCCGAGGGTGCGGCGGCGCTCGAGCGGATGGGGCTCGATGTGCAGGAGGTCCGCACCTCGCGTTACGCCGAGATGCGCTACGAGCGGCAGGAATACACCATCAAGGTGCGCCTGCCCGACCGCAAACTCACCATCGGCGAGATGCGCGATCTGTTCGAGGAGACCTACGGCCGCCGCTACGGCCACGTCTCGCACAACATGCCGATCGACGTGGTGATGCTGCGCATCGTCGTCGATGGCCGCACAATCCGGCCGGACGTCTCGGCCAAGCCGGAAGAGCGGCAAGGGAGCGTGGCAGTGGGCCATCGGGAGGTCTGGTTCGAGGCGGTCGGCCGCGCTCGGTGCGCGGTGCTTCAGCGCAGGACACTGCCGGTGGGCTACCGCATCGCCGGACCGGCAGTGATCGAGGAGGACGCTTCCACCACCGTCATTCCGCCCGGCGACGTGGCCGAAATCGATGCATGGCGCAACATCGTCATCCAACTGGGAGCCGGCGCATGACCGACCTTCTGACCGCCGTGCGCACCCGGGTCGACCCGGTGACCCAGGAAATCGTGCGTAACCTGTTGATCGCCATTCTCGACGAAGGCGAGATCAACCTGTCGCGTACTGCCTTCAGCCCGATCATCTACGAGGTGAAGGATTACTGCGTTGGCCTGCTCGACTGCGAGGGCCGCACCATCGCGCAGAGCCGCGGCGGTATCCCCACCTTCATGGCAGATCTCGGCGAACCGGTGCGCGATGGCATCGCGATCTACGGCATCGACGGCTTCGAGCCGGGCGATGTGCTGCTGATGAACTATGCCGCGGTTTGCGGCCAGCATCTGAACAACGTTGTAGTCTATGTGCCGGTGCACTGGCAGGGCGCGCTGATCGGCTTCGCCGCCACGCGGGCGCATTGGACCGATGTCGGCGGCCGGGTCGCCGGTTCCTTCTCCACCGACACCACCGAGATCTTCCAGGAGGGGCTGCAACTGCGCAGCATCAAGATTCACAAGCGTGGCGTGCCGGACGAAGAACTGATGCGGGTGATCCGCCACAACATTCGCTTCCCGGAACTCTCCTTTGGCGACATGGCGGCACAGGTCGCCGCCTGCACCCTCAGCGCCCAGCGCTACTACGAGATGGTGGAGAAATACGGCTGGGAGGTCATCGAGTCCTGTATCCACACCATCTGGGATCAATCCGAGGCATTCGTGCGTAAGCAGATCACTGCCTTGCCCGACGGGCGCTATTCGGCCGATTCGTATCTGGATGACGACGGCGTGGTGATGGGCAAGACGCTGGAGGTGGCGGTGAGCGTCATCATCAAAGGCGACGAGTTGGAGATCGACTTCACCGGCACCGCCAAACAGTCGCGTGGCCCGATGAATGCCGGACGCAGCGGCGGCCTAGCGGCAGCGCGGGTGGCCTTCAAGAGCGCGGTGGTGCCAAACCTGCCGCCGAACGAGGGGGTGTTTCGCGCCCTGAAGGTGACGCTGCCGGAGGGCACCATCATCAGCGCCACCGACAATGCCGCCCTGGCGCAATGGAACATGCCGCTGAAGACGGTGATCGACACCATCTACTGGGCGATGAGCCAGGCGGCGCCCGAACGCGTGCCGGCCGCGCATCACTGCTCGCAGGGGATGTATTCCTTCTTCGGCAAGGACCAGGAGACCGGCCGCCGCTTCTCCACCCTGGATACGGCGCTCGGCGGCTGGGGTGCGCGGCCGGACGCGGATGGCTTCTCGCCACTCAAGACCGTTACCCATGGCGATACCCGCAACGTGCCGGTGGAGGTGGAGGAGGCATTCTATCCGCTGCTGATCGAGCGCTTCGAGTGGCGGCCCGACAGTGCCGGCCCGGGCCGCTTCCGCGGCGGCCTCGGTCTGCGCAAGGTCTATCGCCTGCGCCAGGAAGCGGAGATCGTGGTGGCGTTCGAGCGCTCCAAACTGCCGCCGTGGGGGCTGTTCGGCGGTGGCTCGGCGCAGGTCGGATTTGCGCTGATCCGCCAGCCCGGTGAGGTCCAGGCGCGTAAGGTGTTCAAGGGCACCGCATTGCCGCTGCAAGCAGGTGCCGTGGTGGAATTCCTCTCCGCCGGCGGCGGCGGCCGCTTTCCGGCCTGGGAGCGGCCGGTCGAGCGGGTGGTGACCGATGTGCGGCAGGGCTATGTTACGGTTGACGGCGCCAGGCAGGACTATGGCGTGGCGCTCGACGCGGCAACGCTGGCGGTGGATTCAGCGGAAACCGCGACGCTGCGCCTGGCCATGCAGTCCGCGGTGGGGAAGTTATCATGAAACTTGCCAGTTTTGCAGTTGCCGGCCGCGAAGGCTACGGCATCGTGTCGGGCAACGGGGTGATCGACGCGGCCGGTCGTCTGGGCCCGGCCTACCCGACGCTGCGCAGCGTGCTTGCGGCAGGCGCGCTACCGCGGCTGCAGGCATTGGCCGGCGAGGCGCCGGACCATGGTCTCGACGAGATCACCTTCGCGCTGCCGGTGCCCGACACCAGCAAGATCATCTGCATCGGCCGCAATTATCGCGGCCATCTTGCCGAGGCCGGCGCGAAGCTGCCCGAGAAACCCAGCGTGTTCATCCGCACACTGGAATCATTCGTCCCGCATGGTGGCAATATGGTGCGGCCGTCCGCCTCGTCGGATTACGATTATGAGGGGGAATTATGCCTGGTGATCGGTAGCACCGGCCGTCACATCGCCCGTGCCGACGCCCTGGCCCACGTCGCCGGCTATACCTGCATGAACGAGGCCTGCCTGCGTGATTTTCAGTTCAATCACTCGCTGACCGTCGGCAAGAACTTTTACCACAGCGGCGCCATAGGCCCGTGGATCGTCACCGCCGACGAGATCCCCGACCCGACCCGCCTGGTGCTGCGCACCCGCCTGAACGACCAGCAGGTGCAGCATACCCAGACCGATGACCTGATCTTCGATATTCCCGAGATTGTTCGCTATCTCTCGGTGCTGCTGCCGCTGAATCCAGGTGATATCATCGCCACCGGAACGCCGGAGGGCGTGGGTTTCGCGCGCACGCCACCGCTCTGGCTGAAGCCGGGCGATGGGGTGGAAGTGGAGATTTCTGGGATCGGTGTGCTGCGCAATCGGGTGATCTCCGAAGTCTAGTCGATAGCTGCATGAGGAGAAATTTCATGCCGGAAGTCTATGTGTATATGGTCGAGGGCCGGACCAAGGACCAGAAGCGCGCATTGATACGGGACATCACGCAATCCGTGGTCGCGCGCCTGCAGGTCGACGCAGCGAATGTGATGGTGCAGATCATCGAGTCGTCACGCGACAACAAGGCCAAAGGCGGAGTGCTGTTCAGCGAGCGAGAGTGACACCGCGACTGGCCGGCCGACGTAGCCGGGGGCCAGGCGCGCGCAGGCGATGTGGCGGGTTCTACGGGGCCGAATGATGTCCCCCGCTGTTGCTCGGCGCCGGCCGCCGATATGCTTGCGCGCACTCTGCTTGGTGCAATATCACAGCAGGCTGATGCTGTGCCGCGCGTCGTTCATGACGCCAGCACACGACGCGCAAATGCGCTGAGTTCGCGGGCGAACCGGTCGGGGGCCTCGAAGAACGGCGAATGACCGATGCCGGGATAAACCGGCAATTCGGCGCGCGGGAAAGTCTCGGCGGCGTAGTGAGCGACCGCTGGCGGGACCAGACGGTCCTGATCGCCGATGGTGACGAGGATCGGGGTGGTAATGCCGCGGAGCGCTTCCTCCGGCTGGTCGGGACGGGCGTTAACCGCGGCGCGGACCAGCGGCGGCACGAGCATATTATAGGCCAGCATCTCCTGGAAACTTTGCTCATCCGGCTGGATACGGAAGCAACGGCGCAGGAACTCACGGGTGGCAGCGATGTTCCCCGAGATCTCCGGCCCGTTCATCAGCTGTCGCAGGGCCAGCCCGCCGGTGCCGCGCAGATCAGGGCGGGGCGATATGCTGGAGGCAACCAGGTTGAGACCGGCGATGCGGGCGCTGCCGCGCATCGCGAGGTAGTCGAGCGACACGCGGCCGCCGAATGACCAGCCGACCAGGACCGCACGCGCGACGCCGGTGGTCTCGATGACGGCGGCGATGTCGTCGGCCCAGGGGCGGGCGTGGTCGTATCGTGCGGGATCGAGCGGTTTGTCTGAGCCGCCGTGCCCGCGCAGGTCGAAGGTGATGAGCCGGAAATCGCGGGCAAGCGGGCCACGCAACTGGCGCAGCCAACTCAGATGGCACTGACCGAAGCCATGGATCATCACGATCGCTGGACCCGCCGGGTTGCCCCAACTCTGCACCGCCAGTTGCACACCGTCAGTGGCGGTGACAGTGAAGCGCTCTGCCTCGCCCGGGAGAGCCACGCCCTCGCCATGCGGCAGGTCGGCGACACTGGCGATAATATTCGGGCTCATCGTTCTTTCTACGCATGCAGGCGTTCAGGTAGACCGCACTGACCGCCGGAGCAGGAACCCGCGCGGTGCGAGGGTCCCTTCCGGTCGGTCAGGTGAGCTTGCCGACGTGCTTCTCCAGCAACTCCCAGGCCTCGCTGCCGAGTTTCTGGCTCCACTCCTTGTAGAAGCCGGCCGAGCTGAGCTGAGCGCGGAAGCTGTCGGGCGTGGTGTCGTTGAAGATCATGCCCTTCTGTTCCAGTTCACCCCGCACCCCGCTGTTCAGCTTGGCAGTGTCGACACGCTGATCGATCGCCGTTTCGTTGAGCGCATCCGCGGTGATCTTACGCAGGTCCGGCGGCAGCCGCTTCCAGGCCGCGGCGTTGCAGCATATCCAGAAGCCATCCCACACATGGTTGGTCATCGAGACGTATTTCTGCACCTCGTAGAGCTTGCCGGCAGTAACTTGCGACAGCGGGTTCTCCTGTCCGTCCACCACATGAGTCTGCAGCGCCGAGTAGACCTCGCCGTACTGCATGCCGACCGGGGCGGCCCGCAGCGCGCGGAAGATCGCGACCAGGCTTGGCGCGATCGGCACCCGCAGCTTCAGACCCTCGAAATCCTTGGCCACCTTGATCTGGCGATTGCTGGTCGTGGTCTGGCGGAAGCCGAGGTCCCAGATCTTTTCCATCGGCACCAGGTTGGTCTTGGCCATGATCTGGCTGCGCACGTAGCCGCCGAGGTCGCCGTCCATCGCCTTCCAGACCTGGTCATAGTCCTGCCAGACGAAGCCCATAGCCGGCGTGGCCGCCAGCGGCAGAATCGTCGAAAGGATCTGCCCGGTCGGTTGGCAGAACTGGATGGCACCGCTGCGCGCCTGCGACAGAATTTCGTTGTCGCCGCCAAGCTGGCTGTCGGGAAAAACCTGGAATTCCATCCGGCCTTTCGACACGGCCTTCATCTTTTCGCCGGCTTCCATCAGGCGGGTGTTGAACGGGTGGTGAAACGGCGTGCTGGTGCCGATCTTGTAGACGAACTCGGCCGCGTGCGCGCCGCGGATGAGTGCCGGCATGGCCAGTACGGTGGCCGCGACTCCGGCAAAGAAGCGTCGTGTGACAGTCATGGACAGGTCCTCCTTAGTTTGTTGAGTGAGCGGGGATTGCCGAGCGAGTGGGGATTGTTGATTGCTTGAGCGGGCGGCGGTAGCGAAGCGGTCAGACCAGCACGGTGGTAATCCATGGAACGGCGGCGACGATCAGCAGTCCCAGAAACAGCGCCAGGATATAGCGGCCGATATGCGGCAACCCCTCGTCCGGCGTGGCGCCGCCGATCGCGCTGGCGACGTAGTAGCCAACGCCGAACGGCGGCGAGAACAGGCCAATCCCCATGCTGAGAACGGCGACGATGGCGTAATGGATCTCGTTGACGCCAAGTTGCTGGGCGATCGGGAACAGCAGCGGCCCCATGAGAACGATCGCCGGAATTCCCTCCAGTACGCTGCCAAGCACGATGAAGATGAGGATCGAGACCAGCATGAACGACAGGCCGCCGCCCGGGATCGTCTCGATCCAGTGGGCGAGGCCGCGCGAGATGCCGGTCTGGGTGATCGCCCAGGCCATCGCCGTCGCGGCACCAACGATGAGGAGGATCGCGCCGGTGAGGTTGACCGTCTGCACCAGCATCGGGCCAAGCCGGCGCCAGTCGCATTCGCGATAGACCAGGGCGCCTACTACCAGGGCGTAGACGATGCCGATGGTGGAAACCTCGGTGGCGGTGGCGATGCCGCCGACGATCGCGTAGCGAATCACGAACGGCAGGGCGAGTGCCGGTGCTGCGATGAACAGGCTGCGCAGCACCACGATCGATCTGGCTTTTGGCAGCACCGGTGTGTCGTCGCGCCGCGCACGGAACCACACCACGGAACACAGGATGACACCACCGACCAGACCCGGCAGCAGCCCGCCGGCGAACAGCGAGGCGATAGACACGCCGGTGACTGAGCCGATGGTGATCAGGATCAGGCTGGGCGGGATGGTTTCGGTTTGCGCGCCGGTGGCGGCCAGCAGGGCCACCAGGTCGCCGCGTGGCACGCCGCGCTTGATCATCTCGGGGAACAATACCGGGGCGATCGCCGCCATGTCCGCCGCCTTGGAGCCGGATATGCCGGAGACCAGGTAGATCGCCGCGATCAGCACGTAGGACAGGCCGCCCTTGATGTGGCCGAGAAGGTTGGCAAGGAAGCCGACCATCACCCGCGCCATGCCGGTCAGCTCGATCAGCAGGCCGAGGAAGACGAAAAGCGGGATGGCCAGCAGCACCGGGCTGGTCATCCCGGCATCCATCCGCGAGATAAGCACCGAGAGCGGGATATAGGTGGTCAATCCGAGATAGCCGAGCGTCACCAGCGCGAAGGAATAGGCGATCGGGATGCCAGTGAAGACGGTCAGTGCGGTGCCGCCCAGGAAGAAGATGACAAGGTTGAAGTTGCCCAACGCCGGCAGCAGCGGGGACAGCAGCATGAGGCCGCCGAACAGCCCCGCCACGATGGCGAGTGCGGCCAGGTCCAGCGCCTCCGGCCGGCGGCCGACCCGCAGCAGCATCGAAACCAGCATCAGCGCGATGCCGGCCGGCATCGCCGCCGCCCGCCAGGCCATCGACATATTGACGGTGATCAGCGTAACCGGCTCCTCGGTCCGCACGTAGGCGAATGCCGGCAGCAGAATCACTGCCAGAAAGGCAAAGATTGCGAAGTCCGAGACGCGCTCCAGCAGTTGCCGCGTCCGCTGGGGTGCGCGATTGACCACTGCGGACATTCGCATATGGCCGCCCTCGCGCAGCGCCACCACCGCGCCGAGCATCGCCAGCCACAGGAACATCACCGAGGAGAGTTCGTCGCACAGCACCAATGGGTTGCCGAACACATAGCGGGCGGTAACGTTGGTCAGCAGCAGGCCGATCTCAACCACCAGCGCCACCGCGCCGGCGCCCGCAATGGCGTGGCCGAGCGCGCGATCGATCCCGGCAAGCGGGTGGTCGCTACGCACTTGGGTCACGGCTGACACGGACATGAATGTTTCCTCTGGCAGTCATTCTGGGAGTCTTCTTGGCGCGCCGGGTGTGCCCGGTCTGCGTGCTATGTCTGGTCGCGGCGCTGGGGGATCAGCGCGTGATGGTGACCTCCGCAGCGCCAAAGCCGGTGAATGCAACCGAGACGGTGTCGCCGGGGCTCGCATAGTGCAAGCCGGTATACGTGCCTGTGGTGATGAGTTGGCCGATGGCGATGCCCGGTCCGTGACGCAACGCGTTGGCCAGCGCCACGGCGGGGATGATCGGGTTGCCGGTCGGGTGGCCCGCGGTCTTGCGGACCACGACCGCGCCATTGATGCAGAGCATGGCTTCCAGTTGCGCAAGATCGGTGCCGCGCCAGTCGTGTCGCCTGGTGCCGAGAATATAGGCGCCATTGGACATGCAGTCGGCGGTACGGTCGAGCAGGGGCGTACCGGCATAGTCGGTGAAGCGGGATGCGACGATCTCGATCCCGGCCACCGCGATGCTGGCGGCGGCGACCTCTTCCGACTCATACGCCGCCGCGCGCGGCGGCAGCGGCCGGGCGAACAGGAAGCCGATCTCGGCCTCGATACCGAGCAGCGGCACGTCAGCCGCCGGAATGCTGGCCGGGCTCGGTAACAGGCGCGAGCCGAGGATGATGCCACGCATGACCTCGTGCTGCGCGGTGATCCCAACCTTCCAGCCGGCGACCCGATCGCCGAGTGCCGCAACGGTCGCATCCTGCGTCGCGTGCGCTTCTGCCAGCGTGGCCGGGCTGCTCCCCTGCGGCAGGCAAGCAATGCGGTTGCGACTGCGCCGCGCCTGGATGAGTGCCGCGACTGCGGCATCCAGCGCCACGGATTGCATGCCTGCCAGCATCACGCGGGCGCCAGCACGCGGATCGGTGCGCCGTCGAGAAAGCCAAGCACATTCTCGATACCCTGGCGGTAGAAGTCCTCGAAGGTGGCGGTTGTGCCATAACCGAGATGCGGCGTGAGCACCGTGTTCGGCAGGCGACGGAACGGGTGCTCCGCCGGCAGCGGTTCATGCTCGTAGACATCCAGCGCGGCGTGGATCCGGCCGACTTCGAGTGCCGCGATCAGCGCGGGTTCGTCGACCAGCGGTCCGCGCGAGGTATTGATCAGCAATGCCCCTGGTTTCAGGCGGGCGAGTTCGGCCGCGCCGATCAGGCCGCGCGTGCGGGGGGATAATACAAGATGCAGGCTGATAACGTCGCTTTCGCCCAGCAGCGTCTCCTTGTCCACCCATCGCGCGCCTGCCGCCGCGGCCGTTTCCTGGGTCAGGTTCTGACTCCAGGCCAGCACCTTCATGTCGAGCGCGGCGCCGTAGCGGGCCATCAGGTGGCCGAGTTTGCCGAGCCCGATGACGCCGAGGGTCTTGCCGGCCAGCTCATAGCCGGGCGCCACGTCGGTCTGGAAGCGGCTTTGGCGCATGCTGGCGTCGGCGCGGGCGATATTGCGGGCGCCGGCCAGCATCAGGCCGAGCGCCAGTTCGGCGGTGGCGGTGCCGCTGCCGCCGCCCTCGGTGAAGGTGATGGCGACGCCCTGGGCGCGCAGCGCCACCATATCCACCGCGGCGGCACGGTGGCCGGTGAGACTGAACAGCCGCAGCCGCGGCAGCCGACGCACCAGGCTGGCCGGAAACGCCGTGCGCTCGCGCATTGCCATCAGCACGTCGAATTCTTCCAGCCGGGCCGCAAGCGCGTCCTCACCATCCGGCTGGTCGCGGAAGAAGCTGATCTCGGCGCGGGTTGCGAGTGCGCGCCAGTCGGCGCTCTGCTCGGCGATGCCCTGCCAGTCGTCCAGGACGGCAATTTTCGTCATGAGGGGGTCTCCTGGCCTTGCTGCCGCCCCACGGCTGCGGCGCGCGCGGCGGCCGCGGGGAACGTGATCAGGCGGCGAGCAGATGCCGTGATCCAGCGAGGATCACCTCGTTGATCCAGGCATATTGCATGAAATCCTCGCGTATCCGCTTGCCCGCCGCGTGGATCGCCTCGCTCGCGGTCGCCACCGCGGCACGGACATCGGCATGGCCGGGGTCGCCGGCGTGGCCGAGCGCCTGGGCGAGGTCCATCATGCCGAAACTGAAATAGTCGACGCCATCCACCGCCGCGAGCCGACCCGCGACCTCGATGCCGGCAGCGCTCTCGATCATCAGGCACAGCGAGGTCGCGGCGTTGCAGGCGCGCAGGTGGGCGGGACGGTCCGCGATGGCGAGAAAGCTGGGGCGGCTGCCGCCGAACGAACGCTGCCCGAGCGGGGCGAAATAGGTGGCGGCAACGGCCTCGCGCGCCTGCTCCACGGTCTCGATATGCGGCACCACGACGCCACGCATGCCGCGATCGAGAAAGCGGGTGATGGTGGCGCTGGAGGCATCCGGCACGCGGGCGATAACGGTCACGCCATGGAGTTCGGCGGCAATGCAGGCGGCCTCGATGTCCCCGGCGTCGAAGCAACCATGCTCGCCGTCGAGGTAGATGAACTCGACATCGTGGGCGAGCAGTTCGATGACGCAAGGAGCGGCGAACGTCATATGGATGCCGCGAATCCGGCTGCCGTCGCGGGCGGCCTGCTTGACGATGTTTGGTGCGGGCACGGGCGTTCCTCGTTTGTAGCGTTGCCGACAACACTAGCGCAGGATCGCACATAGAAAAAATTGGAAGTTATACCGACATATGATAGGAATTTTCTATGCCCCTGACGCTGGCTCAGATCCGCGCGTTCGACAGTATTGTCCGGCTTGGCAGCTTCCAGGCGGCGGCACGCGAGTTGGCGCTCACCCAACCGAGCGTCTCGCAGCGCATCCGCGAGTTGGAGGCGACGCTCGGCACCGCGTTGTTCATCCGTCACGGGCCGCGGGTGAGCCTGACGACCGAAGGCCATGCGCTGGTCGATCACGCACGCCGCCTGTTGGACGACACCGCTTCCGTGATCGCCAGGTTTCGTGAGCGCAACCCATTGCGCGGGCTGCTGAGGCTGGGGCTCAATGAAAGCTTCGCGCTGGTCTGCCTGCCCGACCTGCTGCAGCGGCTGGAGGCAGAATATCCCAACCTCAAGACCGCGATCCACGTCGGTGACACGGCCGAGGTGAGCCGGTTGCTGAACGAGCGCCGGCTGGATGTCGGCATTGTTTCGCTTCCGGACCTTGAGCCGCACGTGCATGCCGAACCGATCGGCAGCAACGAACTCGGCTGGTTCGTCGGACGCAGCATGCAGATCGGCGACCGGCCGCAGTCGCCGCTGGCGCTGTCGCGCTACCATCTGATCATCGGGCCGCAAAGCGCGCGAATCCACGCCACCGCGATGTCGTGGTTCGCGCAGACCGGCGTTACGCCACCGCTGGTCAGCATGTGCAACAGCATGCCGGTCACGATTCGCATTATCCTTGCGGGGCGGGCGATCGGGCTGGTTCCGGTGCGACTGATGCAGGAGCATCTGGCCGATAAGGATGCGCGCCAGGTGGTGGTAATACCGGCGGTGGGCGGGCACCGGGTGTCACTCTGCTACCAGGCCAGCGAATTCGGGCCGAAACTGCAACAGGTCATGAATGTCGTGCGATCGGTGATCGCCGAGCGGAGGGTTTTCTCCTGAGCATTCGGCCTGCCCCAGTTCGCCAAGCGGCGGCCGATAGATTTGAAAAAGGTATGAAGATGGTGCAGCAGACGGTCCCGGCACAGCCGCGCCGCAATCTCGGGTCGCTGGCGGTGCTGCTCGGCTATCTGCGCCCCTATCTCGGGCGGGTGGTCGGCGCGTCGGTGGCGCTGCTGACCGCGGCCGGGCTGGTTCTGGGCCTCGGCCAGGGGCTGCGCCAGTTGATCGACCACGGTTTCGGCATGGCCAGCCAGACCGGCCTGAACCACGCGGCACTGCTGATGTTCGCGGTGGTGGCCACGCTGGCGGTTGCCACCGGCTGCCGGTTCTACCTGGTGTCCTGGCTCGGCGAACGGGTGGCCGCCGATCTGCGGCGCGACGTGTTCAACCGGGTCACCTCGCTGTCCCCGGACTATTTCGAAACCGCGCGCACCGGCGACATCCTGTCACGCATGACCGCCGACGTCGCGGTGCTGCAGGCGCTGATCGGCTCGGCGATCTCGCAATGGCTGCGCAACGGGCTGATGCTGGTTGGCGCCTTCGCCATGCTGGTGGTCACCTCGGCCAAGCTCGCCGCAATCGTGGTGCTGGTGGTGCCGGTGGTGGTGGTGCCGGCCATCCTGTTCGGCCGCCGCGAACGCCGCCTGTCGCGTGTCGTGCAGGATCGCATCGCCGATCTCGGCGCCCATGCCGAGGAGGCGGTGAGCTTCCTGCGCACCGTGCAGGCCTTCACCCACGAGGCGATCGACCGCCTGCGCTTCAGCGAGCAGGTGGAACGCTCGGTCGCCGCCGCCCAGGCGCGCATCCTCACCCGGGCCATCCTCATCCTGCTCGTCATCCTGCTCGGCTTCAGCGCCATCATCTTCAGCCTGTGGATCGGCGGCCGCGACGTGCTCGCCGGGCGGATCAGCGGCGGCCAACTGTCCGCCTTCGTGTTCTACGCCGTGCTGCTGGCCACCTCAGGCGCGTCAATGAGCGAGATATGGGGCGAGGTGCAGCGCTCCGCCGCGGCGGCCGACCGCATCCAGGAGGTGCTGCGCGAGCGCCCGAGCATCACCGCACCGCCGAACCCGCTCGCGCTGCCAAGCCCGCCCCAGGGCCGCATCGCCTTCGACCGCGTGACCTTCCATTACCCGGCCCGCCCGGACGCCGCCGCACTCAATGGCCTGTCGCTCGCGGTCGAGCCCGGCGAGATGGTCGCCCTGGTCGGCCCGTCCGGCGCCGGCAAAAGCACCATCCTGCAATTGCTGCTGCGCTTCTACGACCCGCAATCGGGCAGCATCAGTGTCGACGGGGTGGACATCGGCCGCGCCGATCCGGCCGCATTGCGCCGGCGCATCGGCCTGGTCAGCCAGGATCCGGTGATCTTCAGTGCCACCGCGCAGGAAAACATCCGCTACGGCCGGCCCGAGGCCAGTGATGCCGAGGTGCGCGAGGCAGCCATTGCGGCGGCCGCTGCAGACTTTCTCGACGCCCTGCCGCAAGGCTTCGACACCTTCATGGGCGAGAAGGGCGTGCGGCTGTCCGGCGGCCAGCGCCAGCGCATCGCCATCGCCCGCGCCATCCTGCGCGACCCGCCGATCCTGCTGCTCGACGAGGCAACCAGCGCGCTGGACGCCGAAAGCGAGCGCGCCGTGCAGCACGCCCTCGCCGTACTCGCGGTTGGCCGCACCACGCTGGTGGTGGCGCACCGCCTGGCCACGGTGCGCCGCGCCCACCGCATCGTGGTGATCGAGGCCGGCCAGGTGGTCGCCACCGGCACGCACGAGGTGCTGGTGCGCGAAGGTGGCCTGTACGCCCGGCTCGCAGCTCTCCAGTTCAGCGCGTAACAGCCTCTCTCCAGGCATCGCCTGGATCGGGTGGCAAAATCCAGGGCACGACCGTGCGACCGTCTGGCGGGGCAGGCTGGATGAGTTGACGAGCCACTTCGCGGTACCCTGGACGCCATGCGGTCAGTTCGAGTTTCAGGAGCACGCCATCCAGCGCAAGCGGTTTGGCAATCGCTTGCCGCACATCGTGCGAAACGCGGGCGATGCGCGGAGAGTGGTGTGCGCCGGCGATCCCGACACCTGTCGAGCCTTCGTGGTCGGGAGCAATCCGGCGTCGCCCGCTCCGTTCTGGGCCATCCTGGAGCGATACCGCGGGCTTCGACAGGGGCCGTCGGTTTGATTGCGACAAGCGATCGCGTGCCTGCACCCCGCTACGGGACGGGCGCCCACGCCGGCAGGCGGTCAGCAGCAGCAGGCAACGGATCGCCTGGATACGTGAGGCGATGATCGCAATCGGCGCCGCCACCCCGCCACCCTCCAGCAGGTGGGTGGCGAAGCTGTGCCGCAGCGTGTGGACCGACCCCCGCTTGCTCAGGCCGGCAGCAGCACAGGCCGAGCGGCAGGCGGCATGCAGAACGGTCGGGCTGATCGGTTGCTCGCCATTGCGGCCGGCGAACAGCCAGCGCTCGGGTCATGCCAGGCGCCAGGAGGACCGTAGGCTGTCGAGCAGCCGCGGCAAGAGCATGACCTAACGGTCACGCCACCCTTGCCCTGCTCAACGCAGATACGCGCGGCGGATCGGTAGCCAGAGGCCCGGAGCGCAGGTCCATTAAAGCCGTTGGCGGTCTCATCTGCCGGATAATGCCGCCACCGCCAGATCCGCAGCCAGCCGCGCCCCGCGCCGTTCAGGATCACCCGATGGGTCATAGGCCGCGATACCCAGACACCGCAGCGGGACGGCCAGTGCCGCCGCCTGCACCGAGGCAATCAGCGCGGCGCGGGTCGGCCAGTGTGGAGCCGGAGTCAACGCCCCCGGCAGTTCCTCGGGGCCGGCCACATCGAGGTCGAGATGCATATACCAGCCCGGCGCCGACCCAGCGCGCGGCGCCAGCAGCGCCGTCGTGCGTGCGGCCGCGTCGGAGCCCATTGCAGCGGCATCGAGCCGGGCAATCGGATGCGCATTGAGTGCTGCTTCCTCCTCCACGTCGAGATCGGATGCGCCAAACAGCGCGGCTGCCTCGGCCCTCACCGGCGCGGCCAGTCCGGCTGCCTCGCGCCAGTCAGCGAACTCCCAGCCGAGACAAACCGCATACGGCATGCCGCCGAGCAGGCCGGTGGACGTGGTGCGCAAGGTCTGCATGTCGCCATGGGCATCGTACCAGACGATCCCCACCCCACCGCACGCCCGCGCCACCCCGCCGGTTGGGCCGACCGCCTGGGTGCAATTGCCCTCCAGCACCAGCGGCATCGCCCCCCGCCCGAGCGCCGCGACCACCGCGTCCGACACCATGGCCGCTATGACGCCGAGATTGGTGACCGGATCGCGGGTGCGGCGCTCGCGCGGAAAGACGATTTCCACCGCCTCGGCCACGTCATGACCATGCCGGCGAAGGCTGTCGGCAAGGCCAGCCTGCATCATCGCGGCCGGGCCGCGGGCGGCGCCCCAGCGCGCCACGTCGCCGGCATAGGGAACCAGGATGGGAATGATTTGCATGCAAACGTCCGATCGTAGGTGCGCCAAACTGGGCGGAGGCAATCGGGACTCCACCGGAGTCCCTCGACGATCCGCATATCCGGGCGGCGACGGCAGGATACCGGCGCATTCTCTCACTCCGCAACCGCCGCCGCACCACCGCGACCGTCGCACGCGGGCAGCATGCGAGGGATGGCCGAAATGCCGGGCGCCCCCACCGCGAGTGGTTCCGGAGGCCCGGTTGGCGCGTCCGGGGTCCACCTTGCATACTGCGGCCGAGCCGCGACGGGCCGATCGGCGCTCACAGCATGGAAGGGACGCAGCATGGCCTTCGATATCACCCGGGCACGGGCGGATACCCCCGGCTGCACCCGCGTCGCGCACTTCAACAATGCCGGCGCCGCATTGCCGCCGGCGCCGGTCCTGGCGGCGGTTCAGCAGCACCTGGCCCGCGAGGCCGAAATCGGCGGCTACGAGGCTGCGGACGAAGCCGAAGCACGGATCGAGCGCAGCTACGACGCCATCGCCACCCTGCTGAACTGCCACCGCGACGAGGTCGCCCTGGTCGAGAACGCCACCCGCGCCTGGGACATGGCGTTCTATTCCATGCGCTTCCAGCCCGGCGACCGAATTCTCACCGGGCAGGCCGAGTATGCCAGCAACGTCATCGCCTTCCTGCAAACCGCCGCGCGCACCGGCGCGCGGGTGGAGGTTGTGCCCGACGACGAGCACGGCCAGATCAGCGTCGCCGCGCTGCGCCGGATGATCGACGATCGCGTCCGCCTGGTGGCGCTCACCCACGTACCGACCAATGGTGGTCTGGTGAACCCGGCCGCCGAGGTCGGCCGCGTCACGCGCGAGGCCGGCGTGCCGTTCCTGCTCGACGCCTGCCAGAGCGCCGGGCAGATGCCGCTCGATGTCGAAGCGATCGGCTGCGACATGCTGTCCTCGACCGGTCGGAAATACCTGCGCGGCCCGCGCGGCACCGGTTTTCTCTACGTCCGCCGAGACTGGATCGAGCGGCTCGATCCGCCGTTCCTCGACCTGCACGCCGCCACCTGGACGGCGCGCGACCGCTATACGGTGCGGCCCGACGCGCGGCGCTTCGAGAACTGGGAGAGCTACGTCGCCGGCCGCATCGGCCTCGGCGTGGCGGTGGACTATGCGCTCGGCTGCGGGCTGGCAGCGATCCAGGCGCGGGTGACCGGGCTTGCCGACATGCTTCGGAGCAGATTGGCGGACCTCCCGGGGGTGAGCGTGCACGACAAGGGCGCCGTGCGTTGCGGCATCGTCACCTTCCGGGTTGCCGGCGAGGAGCCCGCCGCCATCCAGCACCGGCTGCGCGCGGAAGCGATCAACGTCTCGTTCTCCACCGCCGCCAATGCGCGGTTCGACATGGAGGCGCGCGGCGTGCCGTCGGTGGTGCGCGCCTCGGTGCACTACTACAACACCGAGGCGGAGATCGAGCGACTGGCAACCAAGCTCGCCAGCATCACTCGCCGCACTGTCTGATGTTCCGCCTGATAGGTTAGACTTGCACGACTCGCGCGGCCCACGGTCGCGCAGCAAGCGGCAGGAGCCTCCGATGACCCCACGCGGCGCGATTGCACAACTCGCCAAGATGGTCGGCCACGATCTAGCGCGTGGCGAGCCGAGCCCCGGTGCCATGCAAACCGGCCCGATGATTGCCGAGGTCGGCGCGACCGCCGAAGTCGCAGCCGGCCTGTTCGCCGAGTCCCGCCGCAAGCGGCCAGACGATCGCACCATCGCCGGCTACGCGTTCATTCTTGAGTCGGCGCTCAACACGCTGCGGATCAGTTCGAACGGCGGCGACACCGGCGCGGCTGGCGCGATCCAGGAGGTGCGCCAGGCGGTTGATCGCGCAATTGCCCGGGGGGACGTCGCCTCCGCTGCGCTGATGCAGGTGGCGCGCGCCTTCGCGCAAGCCGAGCTCGACCCCGGCCACGCCCTGCAGCAGGCAATGATCGGCGCACTGGATGCCGAGGCTGACACCAGGCCCACGGCGGCGCGGCCACAGGACGCGGTGAAGCATTTGGCCGAGGTCGCCAAAGCGCTCGACCACAATCCGTTCGCCATTCACGGCGAGATCGCCGCGTCGGGGACGGCGTTTCCTGTCGGGCATCGCGCTGCAATGGCGGGTTCGTTGGCCGCGTCAGACATTCCGGCGGTGCGCGAAGCGGCACTCGGCTTCGTGCTTGATCCTGCTGCGGCGATCAGTGCAGCGGTGCTGGATGCGCTGATCCAGAACGGGCGTGACCGGCCCGCTTCCAGCGTCCTGGTGGAGCGGCTGGTGCGGATGCGGCCGTGGCTGCCGGAGACGCGCCGCCCAGGCCTTGACGCAGCCGTTCGCACACTGCGCCCGAAGGCTGCCACGCCGATCGCCACGGTGCGCCCCGAGATCCGTGCCGTGCTTGCCTCGATGTGCGACGGTGTCGGCGCGCAGAGCCTGTTCGCGCTCGTCAAACTGGGCCGACGTTTCGCGCTGGCCTCCGTGCTGATCAAGGCCGACCTGGGCGTGGCGGACGCCTGGGTCCGCGATGGCATGACCAGGGCCGGGGCCGACGACGTGGTTGAGCAGATTGCAACAGCCGCCGAGGCTGTCGATGTTCCAATCGGCCTGGTCGAGCGAAGGCTCGCCGACGCGCTGGCGACCAATCTGCGCCGGGACACCCCGCCGCCGTTCGGCCTGGTCCAGGTCAGCGAGGCGCTCGGGCTCGGCCCGCTGCATCCGCTGGCGGTTGCGCCGGCCGCGCTGGTGGAACAACTGCTGCAGGGCCTGCCGCCGGCACGGACCGACGCGAAGGCTGCGCTCGCGGCCCATCGCGCGTCGGCCGGCTGGCCGGACCGGATTGGGACAATAAATTCATGGTTCGAGGCCGGCGAGCAACTCGAGGCGCTGCTGCAGACCATCACGCCGCGACGCAAGCGCATCGAGGCGGTGCTCACCCAACATCTTCCGCGGCGGCGTCAGTTCTGGGCCGAACGCTGCGCCTGGATGGCTGCGACGCTGAAGGTTGGCGCCGAGGAGGACGACGACACTTGGATCGATTTCGCGCTGGTGGCGCGGGACCTCGCCGGCGACACACCGCTGCCGGCGATACCGCTGGCCACGTTCATCGCGGATGTATCGGTGGCTGCATTCGGGTTCCGAGGCAGCCGGGGACAACCTCCCCGGCCAACTCGGGCGGTGCGCAAGGCAGCATCGACGCGGCACTGAAATCCGCCGGTGGACCGAGCCGGATGGCGCGCGTCGCGCCCGCATCGGCCGCGCTCACCCCGGCGCCGGACCGACCTCCCCGGCCAGTTCCAGTATCTCCCGGGTCCGGGTCACCCGGCCGCCCCAGGCACGGTCGAACTCGATAACCATCGCCTTGAGCGCCGGTGATCCGACCACCGACGCCGCCCCTGAAGCGGTGGCGAACTCGTAGAAAGCGAAATGGACCGTCGGATCGGTCTGGCTCCAGCACCGCCAGCCGCGCCGCGCCTGAAACCCCGCCACCGCTTCGGGCAGGTGCTCGGTCTCGTACCAGTGATCGAACCGGGTGCGATCGGCCGCGTCAAGCAACTGGGCCCGCACCATGAAGTATGATTTCGGCACGACCAATCCTCCCGTCCACCGCGCTGCACGCTGCTGGCTGCCGATCCTGCCGCTCAGTCGGCGGCGTCCTGCGACATCACCGTGTGAAACGCCGCGATGAAGCGATCGACATCCTGTTCGTCGTTATAGACGTGCGGGCTGATGCGCAGGCGGCCCAACCGGGGCGCGGCATAGGCGCCGCGCGCCTGAAGCCGCTCAAGCAGCCGGTCCGGCATCCCCTGGGGGAACCCCAGCGACAGGATATGCGGCGCACGAACGCTGGCGTCGGGGATGACCGCGCCTGAGTTCCCGAGACCCTCGGCAAGCCGATCGGTCAACATGCGCAGCCGCGCGGTGATCGCTTCGGTCCCCCATTGCGCCATCATCTCCATGCCGATCGCGGCCATTTCCATGCTGATGAAATGGTCGCGCTCGCCCATGTCAAACCGCCGGGCGCCGGTGACATAGCCGGTGTCGCGCATATACGGCGTGTGCTCGGCGCTGACCCCACGGCGGCCGAAGCTGGTCTGCTCCAGCGGAATGCCGTTCTGATGGCGTTTGGCGATGTACAGGAAGGCGCGCCCGTAGGGTCCGAGAACCCACTTGTAGGTGGGAAAGATCAGGAAATCGGGGTCGAGCGCCGTGACGTCCAGCGCCATCACCCCGGCGCCGTGGGTGGCGTCGACCAGCAGTGCCGCGCCCTGGGCGCGCAGGGCCGCGGCAACCGGCACGAGGTCGATGGCGCCACCGTCCGACCAGTGCACCGAGGCGATCGAGGCGAGGCCGACCGGCGCGCCCGGCCGGGCGATGGCGGCCAGCAGTGCCGCGGTCCAGTCGCCATCGGCCGGCTGGGCGACGGTCTCCACGGTGAACCCCTGCTCAAGCGCGCGCACCATCCATTCCAGCACCGGCGACGAGTGGTCTTCCGCCAGCACCAGAACCCGGCTGCCGCGCGGGACCTTCAGCGACTTCGCGGCGGTAGCGACGCCGTAGCTGACCGAGGAGATGATGGCGACATCAGCCGGATCGGCGTTGATCAGCGCAGCGGCGGCACGGCGGGTCCGGTCATGGATACCGGCCGCGAAATCGTCGGCGAGCTTCCAGGGCTGGCCCTTGCGGGCGACACCGATATGCCCTGCCTCCTGGCTGGCGCGCGGCAGTGGCGTCCAGGCGGCCGCATTCAGGTAGCTGATGTCGCGCGGCATGTCGAAGGCATCGCGTTGGCACGGCAGCATGTGTGGCTCCTGCGCTTGCTCACAACCCAAATGGGGTAGGGATGGGAACTGGAAACGAACACTCTCTGGGCGAATCTGCCGAGGCAAGCAATCCCAGTCTCGCTCAGGCCTGATGCAATGCAGACCCAAGGATGGATGAACGTCTCGGGCGTCGAATAAAGTTCACCGGGCCGCCACTCCACTCCCGTTCCTGCGAGCAACATCCGACACAGTGCACGTGTCTGGTAGGCTGTCTCCGCGCCGACCGGGCCGTTGATATAATTTGGACCAGATGAACGCGCCGCGCGGCTGACGGGTGCCCGCCCGACGGTCGTGCGGCGATTTTCTTAGCAGGGCGGGATGACGGTGAGCCCACCACTACCCTAAAATTGCGTCAGGGTCGGTGCGAATGATTCAGGCGCACGATCGGGCGGGATTGCTACCGTCGGCGACGTACAACCGATCTCCAGAAGAAGGCACATCGGTCACCACACTATGCTGAACCGGGTCTGCTCGGAATTGTGACGCGGCAAAATCAGCCTTGGTCGGGAATCTCCCCGGCCCTTTGCAGAGCCAGCGGTTCAGCATCCGACTCGGGGACGGTCGTGACTCCATCACCATGACGTGCTCCGATGCATGAGATTGCCCGGTGCGGTGCAGGCACCGGATCAAATTCATTACTCACTGCGGCGAGAAATCAGTCACGAGTTAAGGTGTTTGAAATCAGTCAGCCCGACCACGCGCATCGATCGGCCAGAGATCAATTAGCCGATCACCGGAGACGATAGGGGCAACGTCATGCAGGTTCAACGTCGGGTCGCAATGCGGCACCGTGCATTCCACCACGGTCCCGATCGGCAGCGCCGAACAGCCGGACGCTGGCAACACCCGGCCATATTCATCGCCGCACCACTCGACGCGGCCGACCGCCCGACCATTGAGGTACACCCGTGGCGCCGGGCCATCTACCGCGAGGCTCTTGCTGCCGCCGTCGAGAATGGCAAAGCCGGACGAACTGTGGCCGATCACCGTCAGCGCCACATGCAGCGCGGTTTCGAAAACCGGGGTTCCGGAGCCGTTGATATCGATCGGAAGATAGGCTTCGTCCATGAAGATGTAGGAACCGGCCTGTAACTCGGTGAACACTTGGTCGTCGATGTCGAGCCGGCAACTGCCCGTGCCGCCGCCAGAGACGTATTGCGCAGGCAGGCCGGCATCCGCCAGCGCCGCCAAGAGACCGCGCAAACGCGCCGTGCTGTCGGCATGAGCGGCGCGGCGTTGCACGAAGTCGGCAATATGCTGGGCGCGGCCCTCATAGGCTTGCACACCGAGATAGCGCAAGCCGGGTGCTGCTTCGGCGGCGCGGGCTAGGGCGACCGCCTCGGGACCGGTAGCAACGCCGCTCCGCAAAAGGCCGATATCGAGGTCGACGAATACGCCGACCACGGTGTTGTGCCGCCGGGCGGCAGCGGCATAGGCGTCCAGCAGCGAGAGCCGATCGACGGTGACGATCAACTCCGCGCCCTCGGCACTGGCGCGGGCCAGCGCGTCGATCTTCGCCGCACTGGCCACCGGCGCGCTCAGCATCAACTTGCCGACGCCGGCGGCGAACAGCGCCAGCAACTCGCCCGGCTTGGCGCAACTGACGCCATTGGCGCCGGCGGCAATCTGGCGGGCGGCGACGCGGGCGCATTTATGCGACTTGGCGTGCGGCCGCAGCCCGAGCCCGCGCGCCCGGCTTTGCGCCGCCAATGTCGCGATGTTGCGATCGAGCCGGTCGGCATCGATCAGCAGCGCGGGCGTCTCCAACTCACGCCGCCCGCCAGGGCGGTGCAGCAACTTCTGGTTCAGCGCGGCAGCGCCAGTGAAGGGTGCGGTCATGACATGCTCTCCGGAACCAGGGCGGACTGCCGCAGGCGGTCGGTGGCGGCGGCATCGGTGCTTGTGAGGTCGGGATTCATCACCACGCGGTAATCGCGCAGCGCGCCCTCGGCGGTGACCTTGCCTTCGCGTACATCCTCGGCGACCGCGTCAGGGTCACGCACGAACGGGTCGCCGCTGCCGCCGCCACCGGCGCTGATCAGACGGAAGGCGTCGCCGCTGTGCGCGTCGTAGCCCTCCATCGGCATGGTCGGCAGCAGACGCTGCCCGCCGTCGCGGTCCAGCAGGATATGGGCGGAGGGGCTGCCGGGCTGGCCGCCGAGGATGCTATAGGGCGGGGTGTCGCGCCGGTCGCCGCGCAGATTGAAGCGCATGTCTTGCAGGAAGCGGAATTCGCGGATGAACGCCAGCCCGCCGCGGAAACGCCCCGGCCCGCCGGTATCGGCCACCACGCCGTAGCTCAGCACCTCGATCGGCATGTCCGCCTCGATCATCTCGATCGGCTGGTTGGAGATGTTGGCGGCCGGGTTGGAGATGCCCTCGATGCCATCCTTGCCGGCGCGGGCACCCCAGGTGCCGACGCACATTTCGTTCAGCACGAACGGCCTGCCACGATACGTGCCACCGGCGGCGAACAGGTAGGGGCCACCCTCGGTGCCACCCATCGCGCGCTCCGGCATCACCTGGGCGAGCGCCTGCATCACCACATCGAACACCCGGTAGCCGACGATGCCACGCGCACCGCAGGCGGCCGGGTAGCGCGGATCGAGCAGCGAGCCCTCTGGCGCGCGCACGGTGATCGGCCGCAGATAGCCGTCGCAGTTCGGCATGTCGCGCTGCGCCAGGCACCTTATCGCGCGGAACGACGCTGACTCCGGCAGCGAGATCGGGCAGTTGATGCTGGCGGCGACCTGGCCGGCGGTGCCGGTGAAGTCGATGTCGATGCTGTCATCGGCGATGGTGACGGTAACGGTGATCGGCAACGGTGTTGATTTCCGTTGAGAGCTGACCCGGGAGGATCGAAGTTTCCACTGAGAAGTG
>JBEPTZ010000054.1:0-28214 GCA_041691815.1 Rhodospirillales bacterium
TCGGCGAGGCGATCGACATCTACGTCAACAACCGCCTGGTCGCCCGCGGCGAGGTGGTGATGGTCGACGACAACCGGCTCGGTGTCACCATGACCGAAATCGTCAAGACCGACCGGCCGGGCTGACCAAAATGCGCATGCTGATCATCGGCGCGCTCACCGGCGAACTCTCGCGCGCAGCCCAACTGGTGCTGGCCACCGGCGCCAAACTGGATCAGGCCGACAGCCTCGCCGCCGCCCTGCCGATCCTGCGCCGCGAGGCCCGCATCGACCTGGTGCTGTGCGATATCGCCCACGACATCGCCGCCCTGGTGCACGCCCTGGCCGCCGAACGCATCGCCATCGCCGTGGTCGCCTGCGGTGTCAACGCCGACGCCGACGCCGCGGTGCGCGCCATCGAGGCCGGCGCCCGCGAATTCCTGCCGCTGCCGCCCGATGCCGAGCTGATCGCCGCCATCCTCGCCGCCGCCGCCGGCGACCGCCACGCCGTGGTGGTGCGCGACCCGGCGATGCTGGCCACCCTGCACCGTGCCGAACAGGTCGCCATCGCCGACGCCTCGGTGTTGATCACCGGCGAAAGCGGCACCGGCAAGGAAATCCTCGCCCGCCACATCCACCAGCATTCCCGCCGCGCCGGCGGCCCGTTCGTGGCACTGAACTGCGCCGCGATCCCGGAGAACCTGCTGGAAAGCGAGCTGTTCGGCCACGAAAAGGGCGCCTTCAGCGGCGCCCAGGCCCGCCGCACCGGCAAGTTCGAGGCCGCCGACGGCGGCACCCTGCTGCTCGACGAAATCGGCGAAATGGATATCCGCCTGCAAGCCAAGCTGCTGCGCGCAGTGCAGGAGCGCGAGATCGACCGCATCGGCGGCAGCGCCCCGGTGCCCATCAATGTCCGCATCCTGGCCACCACCAACCGCGACCTGCTGGCCGAAATCGCCGCCGGCCGCTTCCGCGAAGACCTGTATTTCCGCCTCAACGTCATCGCCCTGCGCATCCCGCCACTGCGCGAGCGCCCCGGCGATGTCGCAGCCCTCGCCGAACACTTCGCCCGCCGCTACGCCGAGGTGAACGCCCTTCCCTACCGCCCGCTGACCCGCGCCGCCCTGCAGCGCCTCGCCGCCCACGGCTGGCGCGGCAACGTCCGCGAGCTGGAAAACACCCTGCACCGCGCCGTGCTGCTGGCCCACGGCGACAGCATCGATCTCGACGCCATCGAACTCGCCCCCGGCTCGCCCACGGCACCCGCCGCCGCACCGCCAGGCATCGCCGGTCTGGTCGGCCGCCGCATGCAGGAAGTCGAGCGCGACCTGATCGTCGAAACCCTCACCCACACCCTCGGCAACCGCACCCACGCCGCCACCATCCTCGGCATCTCGATCCGCGCGCTGCGCAACAAGCTGCGTGACTACTCGGCCCAGGGCGTCGCGGTGCCGCCGCCTGCCGCCGGCGTCGCCGCCTGATGTCGGCAGCCCTGCTCCGCTTCGCGCCGCTCTCGGCAAAGCTGCGCCGCTTCGCCCCCGGCACCGATGTCGGGCTGGCGTTCGGCGTCATCTGCCTGCTCTCGGTGCTGGTGCTGCCGCTGCCGACGATGATCCTCGACTTCGGGCTGGCCGCCTCGATCACCATGGCAGTCCTGGTGCTGATGGTGGCGATGTTCCTGCAACGCCCGCTGGATTTCACCAGTTTTCCGACATTGCTGCTGCTCACCACATTGCTGCGCCTGTCACTCAACGTCGCCACCACCCGCCTCATCCTGTCGCACGGCAATGAAGGCCAGTTCGCCGCCGGCCATGTCGTGGCAGCCTTCGGCGGCTTCCTGATGGGCGGTGACGTGGTGATCGGCGTCATCCTGTTCGCCATCCTGCTGGTGGTGAACTTCATGGTCATCACCAAGGGCTCCGGCCGCATCGCCGAAGTTGCCGCTCGCTTCAGCCTGGACGCCATGCCCGGCAAGCAGATGGCGATCGACGCCGACCTCTCCGCCGGCGTTATCGACGAAAAAACCGCCCGCCGCCGCCGCCGCGACCTGGAGGAGGAGAGCGGCTTCTACGGCGCCATGGACGGTGCCGCCAAGTTCGTCCGCGGCGACGCCATCGCCGGCCTGATCATCACCTGCATCAACATCCTCGGCGGCCTGGCGATCGGCCTGGTGCGCCACGGCATGGGCTTCGCCGACGCCGCCAGCACCTACACCACGCTGACGGTTGGCGACGGCCTGGTCAGCCAGATCCCCGCCCTGCTGGTCTCCACCGCCGCCGGCATCGTCGTCACCAAGGGCGGCATGGAAGGCACCGCCGACGCCGCCCTGATGCGCCAGCTTGGCGGCAGCCCGAAACCCCTCGCCATGGCCGCCGCCGCCGCCGCCGTGCTGGCACTGATGCCCGGCCTGCCGATGCTGCCCTTCATGGCCCTTGCCGGCCTCGCCGGCGGCGGCGCCTGGCTGCGCCACACCAACCCGCCACGCCTGGAAGGCGAAGTGCAAGCCGACGCCCCGATCGCCGCCGAACCGCCAATCACCGAGGCGCTGCGCATCGACATGGTCCGCATCGAACTCGGCTACGGCCTGCTCGCCCTGGCCGGCGGTGAAGCCCCCCGCCTCACCGAGCAGATCAAGGGCCTGCGCCGCGCCGTTGCCACCGAGATGGGCTTCGTCCTCCCCCCGGTCCGCATCCAGGACAACATGCAGTTGGAGCCAGACACCTACTGCGTCCGCATCAAGGAGATCGAAGCCGGCCGCGGCACCATCCGCCCCAACCAACTGCTCGCCATGGACCCCAACGGTAACGCCCCCGACCTGAAAGGCGAAGCCACCCGCGAACCGACCTTCAACCTGCCCGCCCTCTGGATCGACCCCGCCCTGCGCGACGAAGCCAATTTCCGCGGCTGCACCGTGGTCGACCCGCCCAGCGTGCTAACCACTCACCTCACCGAAATCGTCAAGCAGACCATGGCCGACCTGCTCTCCTACGCCGAGACCCAGAAGCTGCTCGACGAACTCCCACGCGAACAGCAAAAGCTGGTCGCTGAACTGATCCCTTCGCAAATCTCCGCCGGCGGCGTGCAGCGCGTGCTGCAATCGCTGCTGTCCGAGCGCGTCTCGATCCGCGACCTGCCGACCATCCTGGAAGGCATCCAGGAAGCCTGCGGCGGCCAGGCCCGCGCCATCCCGGCGATCACCGCCCATGTCCGCACCCGCCTCGCGCGCCAGATCAGCGACGCCAACACCGGCCCCAACGGCTACCTGCCACTCATCACCCTGTCCCCTGAATGGGAGACGATCTTCGCCGAATCCCTGGTCGGCCCGCCGGAGGAACGCCAACTCGCCATCCCGCCCTCGCGCCTCGCCGAATTCATGCAACGCCTGCGCACCGCCTTCGACGACGCGGCGGCCACCGGCGAAGCCCCGGTACTGCTCACCGGCGGCGGCATCCGCTTCCACGTCCGCGCCATCGTCGAACGCATCCGCCCAGAGACGCCGGTGCTGGCCCAGGCGGAAATCCATCCCCGGGCGCGGATTCGCACGGTGGGGAGCATATGAAGCAGGGAAGCAAGTCTTCTTTGTTTGAAAACAAAGAAGCAAAAAAACTTCATCCATTTTGGAGACTCCGGAGCCTCCCGCGCTCCGCTGTTGCAAGGCGGAAAAAAGTTCTTTTTTTCAAAAAAGAACTTTTGCCTTGCGCTTAAAACTCTATCGCGCCCCGGCGATGGCCGAAGCCATGCGCCAGGTCCGTGCCGAGCTAGGCCCGGACGCGCTGATCCTTTCGTCTCGCCGTGTGGCGGACGGCGTAGAAATCACCGCCGCCCTGGAGCCCCCTGCCCCGCCGCAGGCCGACCCCGTCCGCCAGCAGGCGCTGTCCTGGCACGCCGTGCCGCCGGCGATCGCCGCGCGCCTACAGGCCGGCCCGCTGGCGTTCGCCTTGTCGGTGGCGCTGCGCTTCGCGCCGCTGAAGCTCGTGGCCGGCGCAGCACCTTTGCTGCTGACCGGCCCGCCCGGTGCCGGCAAGACCCTCACCTGCGCCAGGCTGGCCACGCGGCTGGTGATGGCCGGTGCGAAACCGATGGTGATCACCGCCGATGGCCGCCGCGCCGGCGCCATCGAGCAGTTGGCCGCCTTCACCCGCCTGCTCGGCCTCAACCTGCTGGTCGCCAGCCAGCCCGCCACCCTGGCCCGCGCGCTGGCCCGCCGCGAGGGGGCCGCGCCGGTGCTGATCGACACCCCCGGCATCGACGCCTTCGACCCCGCCCAGCGCGACGAGATGGCCGCCCTGGCCGCCGCCGCCGGGGCCGCCACCGCGCTGGTGTTGCCGGCCGGCCTCGACCCCGCCGAGGCCGCCGACCTGGCCCAGGCGCACACGCTGGCCGGCGCACAGATGCTGGTCGCCACCCGGCTGGACAGCGCCCGCCGGCTGGGCGGCGTGCTGGCCGCCGCCGGTGCCGGGTTGCCCCTGGCCGAGGCCGGCATCGGCCCCGGCGCCGCCGACGGCCTGGTGCCGATGACCCCCGAACTGCTGGCCGACCGCCTGATCCGCGCCCCCGCCCGCCTGGAAGCCACGATATGACCCGCATCGGACAGATCACCGCCATCGCCTCCGGCAAGGGCGGCGTCGGCAAGACCTGGTTCGCCATCACCCTGGCCCACGCCCTGGCCCGCGCCGGCCGCCGGGTGCTGCTGTTCGACGGCGATCTGGGCCTCGCCAATGTCGACATCCAGCTCGGCCTGATGCCGGAGCGCGACCTCTCCGCCGTGGTCTGCGGCAGCATGACCCTGACCCAGGCAGCACTGCATCACGAGGGCGGCTTTGACATCGTCGCCGGCCGCTCCGGCTCCGGCGCGCTGGCCGCACTCGACGCCGCCGCCCTGGCCCAAATGCTCACCGCCCTGCGCGAAGCGGCGGCGAAGTACGACCACATCATCCTCGACCTCGGCGCCGGGCTGGACCCGGCGGTGCGCCGCATGGCGGTGTTCGCCGACCTGCTGCTGGTGGTCGCCACCGAGGAACCCACCAGCCTCACCGACGCCTACGCGGTGCTGAAACTGCACGCCGCCGATCGCGCATCCGGTCCCGGCGAGGCCCGCGCCACCGAAGCCCGCATCGTCGTCAACCAGTCCACCAGCCGCACCAACGGCGAGCGCACCTACGCCACCCTGGCCCGCGCCTGCGCCGCCTTCCTCGGCCACACCCCGAGGCTCGCGGGCATCATCCGCCGCGACGACCGGGTGCGCGACGCCATCCGCCGCCAGACCCCGCTGCTGGCCCGCCACCCCACCGCCGCGGCGGCCGAGGATGTCGAAGCCGTCGCCACCGCGCTCGGCCGATGACCGCGCAAATCCGCTCGCCAACCGGTGCAGTCGCGTCATAATCTGCGGCAACCCGAGCGGAATGATACGCACCGGGGGCAAGTGGAGACGCGGCGATGGCTCTCTCCTCCGGCCTGGAAGCCTCCGGCGGCCTCCCCGCCCTGCAGGCATTGTACGACACCGCGCTGCATCCCTACCTGGCGGCACAGGATGCCCCGGTGCTGGCGGCGCGGCGCAACCGCTGGCTGGTGCTGATCGGCGGCCTGGCGCTGGCAGCCGCGGTGCTGGCCTGGGCGCTGCCGCGCGACACCGAGAGCCTGTTCTTCCCGCTGGTCGGCGCCGGCATCGGCGCGCTGGCCATCGGGTATTTCTGGCTGTCCACCGATCTGCTGGCCGACGAGGTGCGCCACGACCTGATGCGCCGCATCGCCGCCTGGCTTGGCCTGCACTACGAGCCGCGGGCCGAGGGCTTCGACCTGCGGCGTTTCGCGCTGCTCGGCCTGGCCAACTACGACAAGGACCGCCGAAGCGACCGGCTGTTCGGCGAAGTCGACGGCCTGGCGGTGGACATGATGGCCGCCCGGCTGGCCGATGAGGAGACCAGCGGTGTCGGCAGCGACCGCAAGACCCGTACCATCGAGCGCTTCAGCGGCCTGCTGCTGTGCCTCGCCGATCCGTCCGGCCGATCGCCCAGCTTCCGCCTGGTGCCGCCGGCCAGCGCCACCTCTGCCGGCAAGCTGCGCGACGTCTCCATCGTGCGGACCCTCCCTGCGGGCACGCCGGACCTCAGCTTCGACGAGATGGACGCGATGCTGGCCGCCGGCCCCGAGGCTGCACCCCCCACCCCCACCGGCGACGCCGCCTTTGATGCCCGCTTCGAGCTGCATGTCCTGCCGCAGGACGCCCCGGCGGCGCTGGCGCGGCTCAACGACGCGCTGCGTGCGGCCCTGCTCGAGGTGGCCGCCTGCTTCGGCGGCGGCGCCGTCTCGGTGGGGTTCGACGGCCAGCACGTGCTGATGGCCTTCATCACCGCCCAGCGCTTCGAGATCGGCGCCCTGCGCCCGCCGATGGCGCAGTTTCCCCGCGTGCAGCACCTCGCCGAACAGATGGCCGTGCTGCCCGCCATCGCCGCCCGGCTGCGCCCCGCCTTGGCGTAGCAGCAGGCACAGTGCAGAGTCGGCCAGCAACATCTCTTGCCGGGAGGCTTAACGCCATGTCGAAAGTCATCATCTCCTGCGCCGTCACCGGTGCGATCCACACCCCCTCGATGTCCGACCATCTGCCGATCACCCCGGAGGAGATCGCCGAATCCAGCATCGCCGCCGCCGAGGCCGGGGCCGCGATCATCCATCTGCACGCCCGCAACCCGGAAACCGGCGAGCCGACGCCGGACCCCGCGGTGTTCATGCAGTTCCTGCCGCGCATCAAGCAAAGCTGCAACGCCGTGGTGAACATCACCACCGGCGGCGGCCTGGGCATGACCGTCGATGAGCGTCTGGCCGGCCCGATCAAGGCCAGCCCGGAGATGTGCAGTCTCAACATGGGCAGCATGAACTTCAACATCTCCCGCGCCGCCGACCGGGTGAAGCACTGGAAGCACGCCTGGGAGAAACCCTACCTGGAGCGCACCGATGACTATATCTTCCGCAACACCTTCCGCGACATCACCCGGGTGGTGGAAGTAATGGGCAAGGGCCACGGCACCCGGTTCGAGTTCGAGTGCTACGATATCGGCCATCTGTACAACCTGGCCTACCTGCTGGACCAGAAAGTGGTGCAAGGCCCGCTGTTCGTGCAGTCGATCTTCGGCATCCTCGGCGGCATCGGCGCCGACCACCAGAACCTTGTTTTCATGAAGGAAACCGCCGACCGGTTGTTCGGCGACCAGTATGTGTGGAGCGTGCTCGCCGCCGGCCGCAACCAGATGGCGTTCACCACCATGGCCGGCATCCTCGGCGGCAATGTGCGCGTCGGGCTGGAGGACAGCCTGTACATCGCCAAGGGCAAACTGGCCGAGAGCAACGCGGCGCAGGTGGCGAAAATCCGCCGGATTCTGGAAGACCTCAGCCTCGAGATCGCGACGCCGGACGAGGCGCGGGAGATTCTGCATCTTAAGGGTGGGGATCGGGTGGGGTTTTAGGCAAGCAAGCAGCGCTTTTTTGTAAAAAAGCGCGCAAAAAACTTCATCCCCTGGAGTCTGGAACTCCAGGGGATGAAAAGTTTTTTTGCTTCTTTTTGTTCACAAAAAGAAGACCTTGCCTGCCCACTTGACGTTTCCTGAAGCGCGGTCGAGCCTGTGGGCATGACCGACGCACAAACGCTGCACCGCAGCCTTCTCACCATCGACACCCATATCGACATTCCGTTTCCGGACGGGCCGAGTTTCTTTGATGAAACAAAGCGTTATGTCGATCTCCCGAAGATGAAGCGGGGCCACATGGCGGCCGGCTGCTTCGCCGCCTACGTGCCGCAGGGCGCCCGCACGCCGGAGGTGTACCAGGCAGCGGTCGAGCGCGCGCGGGGAATGCTCAAGGTTATCAACGAGATGGGTGCCACCAACCAGGGCGCCAGGGTCTGCCTTTCGGCCGACGAGATCGAGCAGGCGCATCGTGACGGGGTGACCATCGTGATGCCCTGCGTGGAGAACGGCCAGGCGCTAGGCGGCGATGTCGCCAACCTCAAGCCGCTGTACGATCTGGGCGCGCGGTATCTGACGCTGACCCATTTCGGGCACAACGCGCTGGGCGATTCTTCCAATCCGCGCAAGGAGTTAGGCGACCCGGAGCAGGAGCATGGCGGGCTGTCGGCGCTCGGCCGGGCGGTGGTGGTGGAGCTTAACCGGCTGGGAATGCTGGTGGATATCGCCCACACCTCGAAGAACACGATGATGCAGGCGGCACAGTTGTCGCGCACGCCGGTGCTGTCCACCCATTCCTGCATCAAGGCGATCTGCGACAACGCGCGCAATCTGGACGACGAACAGCTTGATATGCTTGCCAAAGTCGGCGGCGTTGTGCAGGTGACGGCGGTGCCGGGCTTCCTCAAGACCGGCGGCAAGGCGGACCAGGTGACGATTGCCGATTACTGCGATCACGTCGACTACGCTGTGAAGCGCATCGGCATCGAACATGTTGGAATCTCAAGCGATTTTGACGGCGGCGGCGGCTTCGTCGGCTGGAAGGATGCCTCCGAGTGCGGCAACGTGACCGCCGAACTGGTCAACCGTGGCTATGGCGCGCGGGAGATCGGGTTGCTGTGGGGGGGTAATTTCCTGCGGTTGTTGCGGTTGGCGGAAGCCCGAAAGGGTTGAAAATGCGCCAGATTCCGCTGCCGGATGGCACATTGGTGCCGGCGCTTGGGCAGGGCACCTGGAAAATGGGCGAGGCCGGGCGTGACGCCGAGGAAGTGGCGGCGCTACGGCTGGGAATCGCGCTTGGCCAGACACTTATCGACACCGCGGAAATGTACGGCGACGGTGCCGCCGAAACGGTCGTCGGGCAGGCGATTGCCGGGCAGCGGGACGCGGTGTTCCTGGTCAGCAAGGTTTTTCCGCATAATGCGGGGGAAAAATCGGCGGTTTCGGCGTTGGAAAACACGCTGAGGCGGTTAAAAACCGATCGGCTGGACCTGTATCTGCTGCACTGGCGGGGCGGAATTCCGCTGGCCGAGACGGTTCGTGCATTCGAATGCATGATCCGGGATGGAAAAGTTCGGTATTGGGGTGTTTCCAACTTCGATACGGATGACATGGAGGAGTTGGACCCCCTGCCGGGCTGCGCGGTGAACCAGGTGCTGTACAGCCCGGAGCATCGCGGCATCGAGTTCGACCTGCTGCCTTGGCAGGCGGCACGGAAGATTCCGGTGATGGCCTATTCGCCGGTGGGCCAGGGCGGCCGGCTGTTGCGGAACCCCGCACTGGCACGGGTGGCGGCGCGGCACGAGGCCAGCGCGGCACAGGTGGCAATCGCCTGGGGGCTGCGGCAACCCGGCGTGATCAGCATCCCGAAGGCCAGCACCGCCGCGCATGTGCGCGAGAATGCCGCCGCAATGGACCTCACATTGACCGCTGAGGACTTGGCGGAGATTGATGCGGCGTTTCCGCCGCCGAAGCGGAAGCAGCATCTGGCGATGTTATAAAAAGGGAAGACTTCTTTTTTGGAAAAAAGAAGCAAAAAACTTCTATCCGCCTTGCAACGGTGGAGTCGCGGAGACTCGGTACACTCCAATGGATAGAAAGTTTTTTTGCTTCTTTTTGTTCACAAAAAGAAGACTCTTACTCGCCTAAAACCCACTCCGCCCCCGCTGCCTCCGCCACCTTGCGCACCTGTTCCAGCAGCCCCGGCCCGACCGGGATACCGGATTGGCGGCGCTGGGCGGCGTGGCGGCGTTCCGGGTCGCCGGCGACCATCACCGGGCGGGCCGGGTCGGCGGGCCTGGTGGCGCGCAGCGAGTCGCAGAAGGCGGCGACGTCGGCGCGGACGTCGTTGGCGTCGCGGAACAGGCCGGGGTCGATGGCCATGAAGAAGTGGCCGATGCCCATGGTGCCTGGCTGTTTGGTGTGGGCGGGGTCGGTGACCATGGTGGCGCCGGACAGCGCCGAGGACAGGATGTTGACCATCGCGGCGAGGCCGTAGCCCTTGTGGCTGCTGCCGTCCGCGGTGCCGCCGAGCGGGGTGAGGAAGCCGCCTTTCTGGCTGGCTTCCAGCGGGTCAGTGCTGGGGGCGCCGTCCTTGGTGACCAGCCAGCCGGGGGGTGTGGGCAGGTTTTCGTTGGCCTTGTTGCGGATGCGGCCGGCGGCCACCGTGGTGGTGGCCATGTCGAGCAGGAACGGCTCGCCGTCGCGGCCGGGGGCGGCGAAGGCGATCGGGTCGGTGCCGTATTTGGCCTCGGCGCCGCCGGTGGGGGCTACCTGGATGCCGGAGGCCGAGGTGGTGACCATGCCGATGAAGCCGGCATTGGCGGCCATGCGGGCGTAATAGCCGCAGGCGCCGAAATGCGCCGAGTTGCGCACGCCGACGATGCCGACGCCCAGGGTGCGGGCCTTGCTGATCGCCAGGTTCATCGCGGTGTAGGAATTCACATGCCCGAGGCCGCCGCCGCCATCGATCAGGGCGGCAACCAGGCGGTCGTGGACGATGGTCGGCTCGGCGGTCATGCTCATTTTGCCGGCGCGGCGGCGCTGGTCGTAGCTGGGGATCATCGAGATGCCGTGACTGTCGATGCCGTGTAGATCGGCATAGGCCATGATCTCGGCAGTGATCGCGGCATTGATGGGCTTCATGCCCCAGGCGCGCAGGATCAGTTCGAGCTGGTGGAGATGGGATTCATATGAAGCTGGCATAGGTAATCTCCAAGAGAAGGCTTCTTTTTGAAAAAAGTAGCAAAAACTTTTTTTATCCGCCTTGCAACAGCGGAGGGGCGGAGATTGCGGAGTCTCCAAAATGGATGAAGTTTTTTTGCTTCTTTGTTTTCAAACAAAGAAGACCTACTTTTTCTTCCTGAATCGATTTCTTAGCGTCCCAATGCCAGTGATCTCCACCTCCACCAGATCGCCGTCCTTCACGTCGGGCGAGGTGCCGTCGGTGCCCATCCACATCACGTCGCCGGGATAGAGGGTGCAGTACTGGCTGGTTGCGGCGAGGAAGGTGCGGATGGAGAACAGCATGTCGTTGGTGGGGAAGCTGGTGCGGATTTCGCCGTTGAGGCGGACGTTGGTGTGCAGCGCGTCGAGGTCGAGTTCGGTTTCGATCCATGGGCCCATCGGCTTGAAGGTGTCGGTGTTCTTCGAGCGGAAGAAGGTGCGGTCGGCTTTCTGCCAGCTGCGTTCGGAGACATCGTTGCCGATGGTGTAGCCGAATACGCAGTCGAGTGCCGTGGCCTCGGTGAGGTTTTTGGCGTGTTTGCCGATGACCACGACGAGTTCGCCCTCGTAGTGGATTTTCTCGGTGGCGTCGTGCGGGATCACCACGTCTTCGTCGTGGGCGATCAGCGCGTTCTGGGCGCGGTAGCCGATTTCGGCGCGGCTGGGGATGTTGGGGATTTCGCCGCGCTTGTTGGCGGCTTCGGTGAGGTGGCGGACGTAGTTGAGGCCGGCGCAATAGAAGGTGCGCGGGATCAGCGGGAGTTCGATTTTCACTGCTGCCAGCGCGTGGGTTTTGCCGGTGCGGCGCCAGGAGGTGAAGATGTCGCCTTCGGTTTCGTGCAGGGTGTCGGCTTCGAGGATGCCGTAGGCGGTGTGACCCTCGGCGGTGTAGTGGACCCAGCGCATGGTCAAGCGGCCAGGGTGCGCAGCGGGCGCAGGAAGTCCTCGGTGAACAGTTTCGTTGCCATCACCTGGCAGCGGAGCATCAGGCGCTCCTCGTCCGGCCGGTAGTCGGCGATGGCCTGGTGGATGGTGCCGACATGGTCCCAGACCAGCAGATCGCGCGGCTGCCAGTGGTGGGTGTAGCGGTATTCCGGCTTGACCTGATGCTCGAACAGGAAGGCGAGCATGCGCTGGCTTTCGGCCTCCGGGAGTTGGTTGATGCGCATGGCGTAGCCGGGGTTGGCGTAGAGAATCTTGCTGCCGGTCAGCGGGTGGGTGAGGAACAGGGGGTGGATGGCCGGCGGGCGCATGGCGCGCTGGGCCTCGGTCATCGGCTTGCGGGTGCTGCCGGGGCGGTTGACCATCATCGACCAGAACTTGTCGAAGTCGTGGGTGACGGTGGCGTCGGCGAGGCTGGTCTTGAGGGCGTCGGGCAGGCCGTCATAGGCGGCGTGCATGCTGGCGAACTCGGTGCCGCCGAGGGCGCGGCCGTCGCGGAACGGGATTTTGGTGCCGTAGAGCACGTTCACGAAGCCGATCACGTCGCGGTACGACATGTCGGTGTGCCAGTCCTGGCCGGCATCGGGCAGGCCGATATAGGCGCCGTTCTGCTTGACGTTGGACAGGATGCCGACTTCCGGGACGTCCGGGTCGCGGGCTTCGCCGATGCCGGTCTGGATGTCGCCGAAGCGCTCGGAGAAGGCTTTGAGCTGGGCGGCGGTGAGCGACTGGTTGGGGAAGCGCAGCACGCCGTAGCGGCCGAGGGCGGCGAGCAGGCGGCCGAAGCTGGCGTCGTCGATCGGTTGGCCGGCGTCGAGGCCCTCGATGGTGGCGCCGAGGATGGCCTGGTTCGGGCGGACCGTGAGCATGGCTGGGTTCCTCCGGTTTTGCGGAGAAGCTTAGCGGGTTTGGGGTAGGAGGGAAGGGCAGGGTGTGCCCGGGATGGCCGTGTTGCTGGGTCTTGCGATAGGGTAATGCAATGCCCTTGTCATCGATCGCCGCGAATTACTTTGTCCTGGAGGTTTTCGACCGCGACCAATGGTGTCCGGTATTCCAGGCTCGGTTCGAGGTTAGCGACCTGGAGGCACTGCGGGTGGCGCTTGGGCCGCAGGCGGATGATGACCACGAACTCCGGCGTTTATACTCGCTTGACCGCATTGAACTGGCGAAGGTGGTGGAAACCTTCGGCGTTGCTTTCGATCCCGGCGCTTTGTGGTCGATCCAGCCCGATATCTGGCTTCATCGGCTGCGTTGCATCGACCTTGCGCCATATCTTGTTCACACGGGATACGAGTTGCCGCTGCTACTGGACGGCCGAAAGAAGCTGGCCAGGATGGTTGAATTATATCCGCCAGAGACCTTTGAAGGGGAAGATCGCTTCAACCATTGGGTTGCGGAAGGTAAGCTTCATCGGGAAGAAGTGCTGCTACCTCGCGACCCGTCAGCCAAGAGGTATTTTGGACATCGAACAGTTTATTATGCGTTGAAGGGTGAGGAGTGGCGTATTGCCGCATGGAAGATGATTTCTGCTGCCGCATCGAAAACGGGTTGGAACGAGGGGTTCGAGCGAGTCGAGGGGATGCTGTTCGGATACGAGGATTGGCAGATGGACTGGTGGATGGACAATTGGCGGCGTCGGCGCCAGCAAATGGCGGCAGCCGAAGGTTCCAAGGGATGAAGTTTTTTGGTTCTTTTTTTCAAAAAAGAACCGCTTGCCTGCTGCCTCCGCCGCCTCAATGCGCCACCAGCTTGAGCCCGACGATGCCGGCGACGATCAGGCCGATGCAGATCAGCCGCAGCGGGTCGGCGCTCTCGCCGAGCAGGGCAATGCCGAGCAGCGCGGTGCCGACGGTGCCGATGCCGGTCCATACCGCATAGGCGGTGCCGAGCGGCAGGCTGCGCAAGGCGAGCCCGAGCAGGCCGAGGCTGATGGCCATCGCGGCCACGGTGCCGAGCGAGGGCCACAGCCGGGTGAAGCCGGCGGAATATTTCAGGCCGACCGCCCAGCCGACCTCGAACAGGCCGGCGACCAGCAGGATGAGCCAGGCCATGGCGTTCTCCCCGGTTACACCGCCAATCCTTATACCGAGTGCATCAGGCCGCCGTCGACGCGCAGGTTCTGGCCGGTGATGTAGCCGGCGCCGGGCGAGGCCAGGAAGGCGATGGTGGCGGCGATTTCGTCGGATTTGCCGTAGCGCTGCATCGGCACGCTGTGGCGGCGTTCGTCGGTGGCCGGCAGGCTGTCGATCCAGCCGGGGAGGACGTTGTTCATGCGCACGTTGCGGGCGGCGTATTCGTCGGCGAACAGCTTGGTGAAGGCGGCCAGCCCGGCGCGGAACACCGCCGAGGTGGGGAACATCGCACTCGGCTCGAACGCCCAGGCGGTGGAGATGTTGATGATGGCGCCGCCGCCGGCTGCCGCCATGTGCGGGGCGATCAGGCGGGTGGGGCGGATCACGTTCATCAGGTAGGTGTCCATGCCGGCGTGCCACTGGGCGTCGGTGAGGTCGAGCACCGGGGCGCGGGGGCCGTGGCCGGCGCTGTTGACCAGCACATCGATGCGGCCCCAGCGGGCCAGGGTGAGGTCGACCAGCCGTTGCAGGTCGCCGGTGGATTGGTTGGAGCCGGTGACGCCGAGGCCGCCGAGGGATTCGGCCAGCGCCTCGCCCTTCCCGGAGGAGGACAGGATGGCGATCTTGAAGCCGTCCTGCGCCAGGCGGCTGGCGGCGGCGGCACCCATGCCGCTGCCGCCGGCGGTGATGATCGCGATTTTTTCTTCGGGCATGGCGTTCTCCATGGGGGATTGCTGGTGTCTGGCATGAATAGGTTGGCGGGCCTAGCCGCGCGGCAGGCGACCTTCGAGCGGATAGGCCGGGTCGTTGTAGCCGGGGGTGGAGGGGTGGCCGGGCGGCACCAGCCGGTCGACCAGCGCTTCGTCCTCCGAGTCGAGGCGGCAGTCGAGGGCGGCGACGTAGTCCTCCCACTGGGCTTCGGTGCGCGGGCCGGCGATGGCGCCGGTGACCAGGCGGTTGTTCAGCACCCAGGCGGTGGCGAACTGGCCGGGGGTGACGCCCTTGGCGGCGGCGCGCTCGGCGAGTTGTTGGGCGATCTGCAGGCTCTCCGGGCGCCATTCGGTTTCCATCATCCGGCGGTCGTGGCGGCCGGCGCGGGTGTCGTCGGGCGGCGCGGCGCCGGGGCGGTATTTGCCGGTGAGCACGCCGCGGGCGAGTGGCGAATAGGCGAACACGCCGAGGCCGTAATAGGCGCAGGCCGGCAGGTGCTCGACCTCGATCATCCGGTTCAGCGCGTTGTATTGCGGCTGGCTGGCCACCGGGCGGTCGATGCCGGCCTCGTCGCATAGCCGGCAGAGCTCGGCGATGCGCCAGGCGCGGATGTTGGAGACGCCGAAATGGCGCAGCTTGCCGGCGCGGATCAGGTCGGCGAGCGCGCGGACGGTCTCGGCCAGCGGGGTCGCGTGATCCTCCTTGTGCAGATACATCACGTCGATCCAGTCGGTGTTGAGGCGGCGCAGGCTGGCCTCGGTGGCGGCGACGATGTGGCGGCGCGAGGTGCCGCGGGCGTTGGGGCCGGGGCCGGACGGGTTGGCCAGCTTGGTCGCCAGCACCCACCAGGCGCGCTCTGGCCCGATGGCGCGGCCGACCACCTGTTCGGAGGCGCCGCCGTTATAGGCGTCCGCGGTGTCGATGAAGTTCACCCCCTGGGCCTGGGCACGGGCGATGATGCGCTGGGCGGTGGGTTCGTCGGTGGCGCCGCCGAACATCATGGCGCCGAGGCAGAGCGGCGAGACCTTGAGACCGCTGCGGCCGAGATTGCGGTATTCCATGGCGGCATTGCTCCTGAACGATTGCCGCTTTCCCGGCGGGCGCGGCGGGCGTCTGATACGGGCATGGAACCCGACTCCGCTGCCGTTCGTCCAGTCATGGTGGCGCCGCCGCCGTCGCTGGCGACGATCGCCTGGGTGTTCATGCTGATCGGCATGCAGAGTTTCGGCGGCGGGCTGTCGGCGTGGATGCGGCTGGAGGCGGTGCAGCGGCGGCACTGGATGAGCGAGCAGCAGTTCGCCAGTGGCATGGCGCTGTGCCAGATCGCGCCGGGGCCGAACTCGGTGAACCTGTCGGTGTTCATCGGCACCACGCTGCGCGGGCGGCTTGGCGCGCTGGCGGCGCTGCTGGGGATGCTGATCGTGCCGGTGGTGGTGGTGCTGGTGATGGGCGGGCTGTTCGCGCGGGTGCAGGGGGTGGCGGCGGTGAACTCGGCGATGGTCGGGCTGGGGGCCGGGGCGATCGGCATGAATCTGGCGATGGGGGTGCGCATGACGCGCGCCAATATCGGCGGCAAGATCTCGGCGGCGGTGGCGCTGGTGGTGGCGGTGAGCATCGGGCTGGTGGGGCTGCCGCTGCTGCCGGTGCTGCTGGTGATGCTGCCGGTGAGCCTGCTGCTGGCCCGGTTCTCGAAATGACGAGACGGTGGAAATGACGGGACGCCGGTGGTGACGGCGGTGCTGCTGAAGCTGGCCGGGCTGTTCGCGACGCTATCGCTGCTGGCGTTCGGCAGCGCCAATTCGGTGATCCCGGACATGCAGCGCGCGGCGGTGGAGACCTATCGCTGGATGACCGAGCGGGAGTTCCTGCAACTATTCGCGATTTCGCGGATCGCGCCGGGGCCGGGCTCGCTGGTGGTGGCGCTGGTGGGGCAGAAGGTGGCCGGGCTGGCGGGCGCGGCGGTGGCGACGCTGGCGATGTTCGGCCCGTCCTGCCTGCTGGTGCACCTGGCGGCCGGGCTGTGGCACCGCACCCGCAACGCCTCGTGGCGGGCGCGGGTGGAGCGGGGGCTGGGGCCGGTGGCGGTGGGGCTGATCTTCGCCAGCGGCCTGGCGCTGATGCGCGGCACCGAGCACGGAGCAGCGGCGATCTGGCTCACTCTGGCGGCGACGGCGGTGCTGGCCTGGACGGAATGGCATCCGCTGCTGGTACTGGCGGCGGCGGGGCTGGCGGGGTGGGGATTGGGGCTGTGAGGCCGGTTGTTGCGGTTCAGTGCTGAATAGCGGGCTGAATCAGGATGTTGCGCTCAAATTTGCACGATGCGTTACAGATATCGCAGAATATTTCTGCATATGTCAATTTATATGAACTTGACGCAAGAACGACACACTCTGTTAATGCGCCGTGACGGAATTCGTCCATTCGGCCTAGTCCATTCTGATGTAAGCGTGTGCGGCTCATTTTTAAGACGAGTGTGTGTGATGATGGCATTTGGGACTTTGGCACGCAGTGTTGCGGCAGGCGCGTTTTGTTTGGTCGCCTGGGTTGGCGCCGCCCATGCGGTGTTGTTGAGCGATATATATGACTATCAGACTCATGTTACGTCGGTCGCGCCGACGTTGACGGTGGGCGATATCCTGTTCACGTTCACCAGCTGTGGCGGCACCGACTGCACCAATCTGAGCGTGGTCTCGCCGTTCTCGACGCCCTTCAACCAGAATTTTGAGGTTGTCGGGGTGCTGCCTTCGCCGTCCACGGGGCCGGGCGGGGGTATCGTCGTTCAATCCATCGGCACGGCACCGTTGCTGGCAATCGGATCAACCCAGGGCAACGATGTGTCGTTGCATTGGAGCGCAACCAGCGCAAACCCGATCGTTGGCGCGCAGGGGAGCGCCGTGGGCTCCGGGGTGAACGCGGGCGGCGGAGGGTCGACCACTTTGGGTGGCCTTGGCGGGTCGCTTGGGAGCGTGAACATGAATCCGAATCTGAGCAGTCCGAATATTATCGCTTTTGCTGCCCAGCCGTTGGTTCTGGGTGCGACGGACTATAACATCACCAGCGGTTCTCTGACGTCTTCGACGGTATTTCTGTCACAGGTGCCCGAACCTATTTCGGTTTCTTTGCTGTTGAGCGGCCTTGTCGGGCTCGGCTGCGCAAGGCGGCGGCGTTCGCGCTGACGGTTAGGCTTTTTGCCCGCTCGGCGCAGGCTGCCCTGATTGCGGAATCTCGACTGCTTCAGCACGGGCGTGTTTGTTCTATTGAAGTAAAGGTGCGGAATAGTGACGATTATCCCTTTTTCAAACATCACATATGGTACCCTGAACTTCAGTAATGTGTCCGTGTCGGAGACCGACACCGGTCCGACCGGGTCGTACGATGCCTTCAGTGACAGTACCGGAATGGCGTTTCTGGCTACCGATGTGCCATATCAATTGCCGGCGCCCTATGCCAATCCGTACCAGGGGCTGCTTTGGCAGGGGTTTGCTGTCGACGCCTTGCAACCCGGCGCCTCGGTATCGCTGACCTTCAACTATGACGTCCATGAAACCAGCAGCAGCCTTGGCATCAACGGCCTGCAACTGGCTTTCACACCGGACCTGCAGAACGGCAGCGGCATCTCGCTGACCGCCGTCGAGTATGTCTACGCGGATGCGGCACGCACGCAGTTGGTCGGGCAGACGAGCATCGATCTGTCGCAGACATCTTCCACCGCGCCGTACGCGCCGACCGATTTCGCGCTCTCCGCGGCATTCCAGAACCTGTACGTCACCGTGCAGGTGGACGCGAGCGTGGCGTCGGGCGCGCCGGCCGACTCCGCGGTCGGCTTCAGCATCATTGACCAGGGCTTCCACCAGGCCTCGCTGGCCGGCCAGGCCGGCCTCGGCGACACGGTGTGGTACGACGCCAACAAGGACGGTATTCAGGATAACGGCGAAACCGGGGTTTCCGGCGTGTCGGTCACGCTGCTGGACGCCAGCGGCAACCCCACCGGGCTGACCGCCATCACCAATGCCAGCGGCTACTACAGCTTCACCAACATCAATGTCGGCACCTATCAGGTGCAGTTCGGCCAGCCGCTGGGCTATAGCTTCACCACGCCCGGCCTCGGCGGCAACCCGGAGACCGACTCCAACGCCGACCAGACCACGGGCACAACCGGGCTGATTACGCTGACCGCCGGCGAGTTCGACGACAGCATCGACGCCGGGCTGGTGACGCAGGGCTCGAACATCACCGCCACCGCGGCGCTGGGCGACTACGTGTTCGAGGATATGAACGCCAACGGCATCCAGGATGCCGGCGATACCGGCATTGCCGGCGTGACGGTGAACCTGCTCGACGCGAACGGCGTCCAGATTCCCGGCGAAACCACCATTACCGATAGCACTGGCCATTACGCCTTCACCAGCCTGCTGGCCGGCACCTACGAGGTGAGCTTCACCGCCCCGGCCAATTACACCTTCAGCCCCAGCGGCGCGAGCACCCCGAACAACCCGGACACCGATTCCAACCCCGATCATTTTGCCGGCAGCGTCGGGACCACCGATCAGATCATTCTGCCGGATGGCACCACCGACAACAGCATCGACGCCGGGATGTACCGGCCCGCCGCCCTCGGCGACTACGTGTTCAGCGATCTGAACGGCAACGGCATCCAGGATTCCGGCGACACCGGCGTGTCCGGCGTGACGGTGAACCTGCTGGACTCCGAGGGCAACTCGGCCGGCCAGACCGCCACCACCAATGCCAGCGGGTATTACAGCTTCTCCAACCTCCGGCCGGGCGTCTATGAGGTGCAGTTCGTCGCGCCCACCGGCGCGACCTTCAGCCCGATGACCCAGGGCAGCAACCGGGCGATCGACTCCAACCCCAATGCCACCAGCGGCATCACCACCGGGGTCACCCTGGTTTCCGGCCAGGGCGACAACACCATCGATGCCGGGCTGATCCTGCCGACGCCGACCCCGCCGCCTGGCACCGCGCAACTGGGCGACCGGGTCTGGTATGACTGCAATGCCAACGGCATCCAGAATTACGGCGAGACCGGTGTTGCCAACGTCACCGTCAATCTGCTGATGGCCGATGGCGTCACGGTGCTGGCGAGCACCACCACCGACAGCAACGGCCTGTATCTGTTCTCCAGCCTGAATGCCGGCACCTACGAGGTGCAGTTCGTCGCTCCCACCGGCAAGTCGTTCACCGCGGCGTTGCAGGGCAGCAACCGGGCCATCGACTCCAACCCCGATACCACCACCGGCGTCACCGGGCCGATCGTGCTGGCCGCCGGAGGGATCGACCTCACGATTGATGCCGGGCTGGTCAACACGCCGAACACCGCCAAGCTGGGCGACTGGGTGTTCCAGGACTGCAACGGCAACGGCATCCAGGATGCCGGCGAGAGCGGCGTGAGCTGCGTTACCGTCAAGCTGCTGAGCTCCAGCGGCTCGGTGCTGCGCACCACCACGACCGACTCCAGCGGCCATTACCTGTTCAGCAATCTCGCCGCCGGCACCTACACGGTGCAGTTCGTGGCACCCAGCGGGATGAAATTCACCACCGCGCTGCAGGGCGGCAACACCGCACTCGACTCCAACCCCAACGCCGCCGGCACCACCGCGTCGATCACCCTGGCCGCCGGGCAGACCGACCTCAGCATCGATGCCGGGCTGTACAAGCCGGCCTCGCTCGGCAACGTGGTGTTTTGCGACGCCAACGGCAACGGCGTGATGGACTGGTGCGAAAGCGGCGTGTCGGGTGTCACCGTCAAGCTGCTGAACAGCACCGGCACCAGCGTGCTGGGAACCACCACCACCGACTCGTCGGGCCATTACGGGTTCAGCAACCTGATCCCCGGCGTCTACGAGGTGCAGTTCGTGGCGCCCACCGGCCAGTCCTTCACCACCCAGATGGTGGGCAGCAACACCAGCATCGACTCCAACCCGAACGCCACCACCGGCATCACCGGCCCGATCACCCTCACCTGCGGCGAATGCGACAACACCATCGATGCCGGGCTGATCAAGACGCCGAATACCGCCAAGCTCGGTGATTTCGTGTTCTGCGACGCCAACCATAACGGCATCCAGGACGCCGGCGAGAAGGGCATCGGCGGCGTCACCGTGAAGCTGCTGAATTCCAGCGGCAACTCCACGCTGGCCACCACCACGACCAACAGCTCAGGCCTGTATCAGTTCGGCGGCCTGGCCGCCGGTTCCTACGTGGTGCAGTTCGTCACCCCGGGCAGCTACACCATCAGCCCGTCGCTGCGCGGCACCGACACCAGCAAAGACTCCAACGCCAGCACGTCCACCGGCAAGACCGGGGTGATCACCCTGACCGCCGGCCAGACTGACCTCACGATCGACGCCGGGATGTACCAGAGCGGCTCCTCCTGCGGCGGCGGCAATTCGGGCGGCAATGGCTGCGGCGGCTGGACCTATTATAACAACAGCGGCAACTGCGGCGGCGGAGGGTATTCCGGCGGCAGCCAGAATTGCGGCTATGGCAGCAGTAACAACGGATGCGCGCCAGGGTCGTCGTCCGGCGGCGGCCAGTACAGCGGCGGCGGCAACTGGGGCTGCAGCGGCTGGAACGGCTCGGGCTGGACCGACACCAGTGGCAGCGGCTGCGGCCTCGGCGAACTCCAGTCGGTCTGCGGCAATGCGCAGCAGGTGGAGTTCACCTACCATCACTGCGATACCGTCAACCGGGACGCCTTGTCCTGCGGCATCGGCAGCAGCAGCGGCCATAACGGCCTGTCGCCGTGCTTCATCCAGATCACCGACAAATCCGGCGATCACAGCTGGGGCGCCAACACCTACTACCAGGGCTCGATCAGCGACGGCTGCAAGATCGAGACGAGCGGCGATCTCACCAATTGCGGCGGGCAGCTCTACGCGCATATCTATGCCTCGCAGGCCGACTGCAACGCCGGCCGCAACGCGATCCAGGACATCGCGTTCAACTGCTCCGGATCGAAGAACATCTATCTTGGCCAGCAGGTCGGCAGCCTGTGCCTGACCGGCTACAGCGGCACGCAGGGGTCGGCCTATACCAACTGGTAAACGGCTGCCGGCATCAGCATCAAGGGCGCATCGGCCTGGTGGTCGATGCGCCCTTTGTCATTATCGCGGCAGCACGTCCACCGCCATCGACTTGATCAGCGCCAGCACCGCCACCCCGGGCGCCAGCGCCAGCCGGGTCACCGCATCCGGCGTGATGCGGGCCAGCAGCACGGCGCCGCCGGCATCGATCTCCACCAGGGCGGCATGACGGGCGGCATCCTCGGTCACCGCGCGCACCCGGCCGGGCACGATGTTGTGCAGGCTGATCCCCTCCGGCGCCGCGGTGGCCAGGATGATCTCGCGGGCCGGGATGCGCAGCCGTAGCCTGGTGCCCACCGGCGCATCAACCAGCGGCAGCCATAGCCGCATGGCGCCGGAATGCAGCAGCGACAGCCGGCGCGCCGGGTGATGCTCGGCGATCTCCGCCGGCAGCACCGCGCCGGCATCGTCGCGGGCGGCCAGCGGCAGGTCGCCGCGGGCGGTGAGTTCGGTCAGCGGCCCGGCCGCCAGCACCCGCCCGGCCTCCAGCAGCACCAGCGTATCGGCGATCGCGAACACCTCGTCCGGCGCGTGGGTGATGTAGACGATCGGCAAGGCGAGCATGGTCTTCAGCCGCAGCAGATAGGGCAGGATCTCCGCCTTGCGCGCCAGGTCCAGGCTGGCCAGCGGCTCGTCCATCAGCAGCAGCCGGGGCTGCGACAGCAGGGCGCGGCCGATCGCCACCCGCTGCCGCTCGCCGCCCGACAGGCTGTGCGGCCGGCGCTGCAGCAGCGCGCCGATGCCGAGCAGGTCCACCACATCGGCAAACCCGATCGGCCCGCGCGGCGCCCGGCGCATGCCGTAGCGCAGGTTGGACTCCACCGACATATGCGGAAACAGCCTGGCGTCCTGGAACACCAGCCCGAGTCGGCGATGCTCCGGCGGCAGGAACAGCCCGGCATCGCTGTCCTGCAGCGGCGTGCCATCCACGGTGATCTGGCCGTATTGCGGCCGCAGCAGGCCGGCCAACGCGGCCACCACCGAGGTCTTGCCGGCGCCGGACGGCCCGAACAGCACCGTCACCCCCGGCGTCGGCGCGCTGAACGCCAGATCGAGCGCGAAGGCGCCGAAACTGTGGCGCAGGCGAACCTGGATCATCGCAGCACCGGCCGTTGCAGGGTCACCGCCCCACCCGCCGCCGCAGCCGCCCGCCGGCCCACTCCGCCAGCACCAGCCCCGCCACCGCCAGCGTGATGGAGACCAGCGACAGCCGCGCCGCCACCGCCTCGCCGCCCGGCGTCTGCAGCGCGGTGTAGATCGCCAGTGGCAGCGTCTGGGTCTGGCCGGCGATGTTGGCGGCGAAGGTGATCACCGCGCCGAACTCGCCCAGGCTGACCGCATAGCCGACGATCGCCCCCACCAGGATGCCGGGTGCCGCCATCGGCAGGGTGACGGTCGCCAGCCGGTCCCACCAGCCGGCACCGAGCGTGCGGGCCGCCTGCTCCAGCCCCGGGTCCACCGACTCCAGCGACAGCCGGATCGCCCGCACCATCAGTGGAAACGCCATCACCCCGCAGGCCAGCGCCGCGCCATTGGCAGTGAACACCAGCCGGATGCCGAACCAGGCATACAGCACCTCGCCGAACGGCCCGCGCACGCCGAACAGCAGCAGCAGCAGCCAGCCCACCACCACCGGCGGCAACACCATCGGCAGATGCACCAGCGCATCCAGCACCGCCCGGCCAGGAAACCGACAGCGCGCCAGCACGAACGCCACCAGCACCGCCAGCGGCAGCCCGAAAATGACGCTGCGCGCCGCGATGCTCAGCGTCAGGCCGACGGCGGTCCATTCATCGGGGGTGAGATAGGCCGGGATGGAAGGCTCCTGAGCGAAGAACTTCTTTTTGTGAACAAAAAGAAGCAAAAAACTTTCTATCCATTGGAGTGTACGGAGTCTCCCCCACTCCACAGTTGCAAGGCGGATAAAAAAGTTTTTTGGTTCTTTTTTTCAAAAAAGAACACTTACTTCCCTGTCGCCTTGAATCCGTACTTGACAAAAATCGCCGTCGCCTCCGGCCCGGACAGAAACGCCATCAGCGCCCGCGCCTCCTTGGTATCTCCGGCGCGGGTCACCGCAAACGGGTAGGCGATCGGCTGGTGACTGTCGGCGGGAAAGCTGCCGGCGACCGCCACGCCAGGCGCCACCGCGGCGTCGGTGGAATAGACGATGCCGGCCGGCGCCTCGCCGCGTTCCACCAGCAGCAGGGCGGCGCGCACGTTGGCGGCGCTGGCCAGGCGGTTCTCCACCGAGGCCCACAGCCCGAGATGGGTCAGCGCGTCCTTGGCATACAACCCGGCCGGGACATGCGCCGGATCGCCCACCGCCAGCCGCCCGCTGGCCCCGAGCAGCGCCGCCAGATCGAAGTCCCTGGAAATCGTAACGTGGGTGAGATGGTCATGCGGCATAACCAGCACCAGGCTGTTGCCCAGCAGGGTCTTGCGGGTGTCGTCGGCGATCAGCTTGCGCTGCTGTGCCCAGTCCATCCATTTCTGGTCGGCCGAGGCGAACAGATTGGCCGGCGCCCCCTGCTCCAGTTGCCGCGCCAGGGTGGAGCTGGAGTCGAGGCTCAGATGGATCGGCACGCCGCCCTGCTTCTGCCAGGCGGTGGCGATGTCCCGCATCGCGTTGGTCAGGCTGGCGGCGGCGAACACCGTGAGGTCGGCGGCCCGCGCCGGCCCGCTAAACCCGGCGAGGCACAGCAACAGGGCGGCCAGGATGCGGGTCATGCGCGGTCTCCAACGGAAACCGCCACGATATAGCCAACTGGATATAACGACAAGCCGATCGGCGAGACTATCGCTGCACCACCGCCTCCGCCCGGCCGTGCAGCACCTCCACCCGGTTCGCCACGCCGTCGCGCCAGAAACGCAGGTCGAAGCGCTCCGCCCCCAGCCGCAGGTCGCGCAGCACCACCTCGCGCAGCCAGTCCGGCAGCGCCGGCGCCACGTACAGCACGCCATGCGCCGCGTCCGGCTCCAGGCCCAGCAGCGCCTGAATGAACGAGAACGCCGAGCCGGCCGCCCAGGCCTGCGGCACGTTGGCGCCCAGGCACTGCACCGGAAACTCCGATTCGGTGCGCGGTATCCCGGCAAACAACTCCGGCACCTGGCGCATCGCGAAGAAATTCGCCGCCTCGCCCATCGCCCCGGCCAGCCGCCCGAGCTCCGCCTTGAAGCCGTAACGCCGCAGCCCCTGGGCGATCAGCCCGTTATCATGCGGCCAGACCGAGCCGTTATGATAGGCATACGGATTGAACGCCGGGTGCTCGGCCGACAGCGTGCGGATGCCCCAGCCGCTGAACATCGCCTTGCCCATCAGCACATCCACCACCCGCTGGGCGCGGTCCGGCCGGACGATGCCGCTCCACAGGCAATGCCCGACATTGGAGGCGATGCTCAGCACCTGCTGCTTCTTGCCGTCCAGCGCGAAGGCGTAGAAGCCGAGTTGCTCGTTCCAGAACGCCTCGTTGAAGCGGTCGTACAGCACGGCGGCGCGGGCGCGCAGCCGGGCGGCGTCGGCCGGCCGCTCCAGCGCATCGTAGATTTCCGCCATGCCGGTCCAGGCGGCGTAGACATAGCCCTGCAACTCGCACAGCGCCTTCGGGCCGACCACCATGCTGCCATCGGGGTAGAGCACGGCGTCGCCGGCGTCCTTCCAGCCCATGTTCTCGTAGCCGTGCGGGCTGCGGGTGGCGTATTCCTGGAAGCCGTCGCCATCGCGGTCGCCGTATTCGTCGATCCAGGCCAGGCAGCGCTCGGCGGTCTTCAGATGCCGCTCCAGCAGCGCCTGCTCGCCGGTCCAGCGCCAGGTCTGGTGCAGCAGCACTATATAGAGAGGCGTGGCATCGGCGGTGCCGAAATACGGCGTGTGCGGAATCAGCTTGAAATGCGCCAGTTCGCCGCGCCGCAACTCATGCAGAATCTTGCCCGGCTCGGCGTCGCGCTCCGGGTCCAGCACGTCGGATTGTCGCGCGCCGAGCACCGCCAGCGCGCCATGCGCGAAGGTCGGCGCCAGCACCAGGGTCTGCAGCGAGACGATCAGGCTGTCGCGCCCGAAGATCGCCATGAACCACGGCAGCCCGGCGGCCGGAATCAACTGGTCGTCGACCGGCATGCACAGCGCCGCCATGTCGGCCACCGCCTGGCGCCACACCCGGCCGGTGCCGACGTTGGACGCCTCGAGCTTGGTGGCGGCGTCGTGCCAGGCCTGCAGCTCCCGCCCGGCGACGCTCTCGTGTGCGGTGCCGATGCAGCCGATCGGCGCCCGCAGCCGCTCGCCGTCATCCTCCAGGTCGTACAGCAGGCAGGCGTGCCAGCTGGCGCCGGGCGCCAGGTCAACCGCGAAGCTCAGCCTGCCATTGGCATAGGCAGCCGGGGTATCGCCCTTGGCGGTCACCGAGATGGCGCGCAGGAAATCCTCGTTGACATAGCTGGTGCGCAGGCATTGCGCCGCCTCCACCCATTCGGTGGCGATCCGGCCGCGCCGCACCAGCCGGCCGGACTTGATCTCGAACAGGTCGGCAAAGTCGGAGCGGATGGCGATCTCGAGGTTGAAGCGGGCGCGGGCGGTGCCGTGATTGGTCAGGTCGAGGTCCTCATGGATCCCTTCCTCCATCCAGCGGCCGAGCATCAGGCTGAGGGTGTGCGGCGGCACGTCGCCATCCTGGTTGGGGATCAGCTTGTTGGTGAGAAACACCCGGGCGGCGAAATGCGATAGCGCGCCGCCATTGGTCAGTTCCCAGGTCTCGCCGTTGGCGTACAGATGCCAGTTGCTGATCAGCCTGGTGTCGCGAAACAGCAGGCCCTTGTCGCTCGGGTCGGACACCTGGCCATCCGGCTCGCTGGCCCAGGCGGTCTGACCGTGATGGATGACCAGTTGCGGCGGGCCAACCGAGATTTGCAGCGGCATGAGCGGACTCCCTGGCGATGAACTGGCGTTAATCTGGCGCGGCACGGCGTATCGGCAGCATCAATTCAGAAGAAGCGAGTCGGGCAAAGACCATTCACGTTGCGGCCCGCCGCGCCGCCGCATGGCGACAGCGGCGTGACGTGGCAGCGAATCGCGGATCGTCAAAACCACGGCGGCCGCGTCGGAGGGCATGATCCGCGGGCTTGACGAAACGCTGTCAAACATGCATCGGCGAAGCGCCGCGAGGCCAGCGCGCTACAATCGTCGGCCTGCGGAAAACCGCAATGATCACAATGGCATGATCTGGGCTCTTGCGGGGCACGACACTTAAAAGTTACACTCGCACTGGGACGATTACATGTTGCGATGCGGGTGACGTTCGCATTTTGTCCAAATTTGCATCAGTCATTCGTGATACAAAGGCTGCAACGTTAATACGCCGTCTAAGGTGCGTATTAACGTCGTCTTGACGTCGTGAATACGGCGGTATCCAACCGAACGTGAAAATATCCCTTCATGGAATTCACACCGGGTCAGCCTGCGGGCCCCGGCACCTTGGAAGGGACTATCCCATGACCGTCATCATCAGCACGATCGCCCCGGCTTCCAGCGCATGCCTGGTTCGTCTTGGCGGCATGGCTCCAAGCCTGGCGACTGCTGATCTGGCGAAGGTTCGCCTCGGCGGCATGAGCCCGGCGCTCGCCACCGCCGACACCGCGAAGGTGCGTCTGGGCGGCATGTCCCCGGCACTGGCCACCGCCGACACCGCCAAGGTCCGCCTCGGCGGCATGAGCCCGGCGCTGGCCACTGCCGACAGCGCGAAGGTCCGTCTGGGCGGCATGTCCCCGGCGCTGGCCACCGCCGACACCGCGAAGGTTCGTCTGGGCGGCATGTCCCCGGCGCTCGCCACTGCCGACGCCGCCAAGGTCCGCCTCGGCGGCATGAGCCCGGCGCTCGCCACTGCCGACACCGCGAAGGTTCGCCTCGGCGGCATGAGCCCGGCGCTGGCCACCGCCGACGCCGCCAAGGTCCGCCTCGGCGGCATGTCCCCGGCGCTGGCCACTGCCGACACCGCCAAGGTCCGTCTGGGCGGCATGTCCCCGGCGCTGGCCACCGCCGACACCGCCAAGGTCCGCCTCGGCGGAATGAGCCCGGCGCTGGCCACCGCCGACGCCGCCAAGGTTCGCCTGGGCGGCATGAGCCCGGCGCTGGCCACCGCCGACGCCGCCAAGGTTCGCCTGGGCGGCATGAGCCCGGCGCTGGCCACCGCCGACGCCGCCAAGGTTCGCCTCGGCGGCATGAGCCCGGCGCTCGCCACCGCCGACGCCGCGAAGGTCCGCCTCGGCGGCATGAGCCCAGCGCTCGCCACCGCCGACGCCGCGAAGGTCCGTCTGGGCGGCATGTCCCCGGCCCTGGCCACCGCCGACGCCGCCAAGGTTCGCCTGGGCGGCATGAGCCCGGCGCTGACCACCGCCGACGCCGCGAAGGTCCGCCTCGGCGGCATGTCCCCGGCGCTGGCCACTGCCGACACCGCGAAGGTCCGTCTCGGCGGCATGTCCCCGGCCCTGGCCACTGCCGACGCCGCGAAGGTCCGTCTGGGCGGCATGTCCCCGGCCCTGGCCACTGCCGACGCCGCGAAGGTCCGCCTCGGCGGCATGAGCCCGGCGCTCGCCACCGCCGACGCCGCGAAGGTCCGCCTCGGCGGCATGTCCCCGGCCCTGGCTACCGCCGACACCGCCAAGGTCCGCCTCGGCGGCATGTCCCCGGCGCTCGCCACCGCCGACGCCGCGAAGGTCCGCCTCGGCGGCATGTCCCCG
>JBEPTZ010000055.1:0-28046 GCA_041691815.1 Rhodospirillales bacterium
CCTCTGCCCACAGGCAATACGAAGTTACGAGGTCCAGGGGCTCGGCCCCTGGCGGGGCCTGGGGCAGCGCCCCAGCCTTGCTTGCCTTGCTTGCCCTGCTCGCCGGCTGCACCACGCCGCCGCGCCCGGCGCCACCCGATCCGCTGGCGCATCTGCCGCCGTTCGCCCGCGCGCCCTACCAATTGTTCAGCCGCGCCGCCGCGGTAGCGATCGCTCAGGGCGAGTGGCGGCTGTGGGGCCAGCGTGTCGACGACTCCGACCCGCGCATCCCACAGCCGCCCGACCCCAATGCCGACAAGCCGGAGCGCGATCCCGGCCTGTGGCAGCGGGTCGGGCTGTACTGGTTCCTCGGCCAGGATGCCGGCCGCCAGGAGGACGCCTGGACCGGCCGCCACGACGCCACCGGCCAGGTATTCCTCCCCCAGGATGACGGCGATTACGCCTGGTCGGCCGCCTTCATCTCCTACGTCATGCGCATCGCCGGCGCGGGCACCCGCTTTCCGGCCGCCCCCGACCATGCTGCCTACATCAACGCCGCCCGCCGCGTGTCGCTCGGCCAGGCCAGCGGCCTGGTGGTCTCCGCCGAGGCGCCCGACGCCTACGCTCCGCAGCCTGGCGACCTGATCTGCACCGGCCGCGCCGGCGCCGCCGGCATCAGCTTCGCCGCCCTGCCGGCGCCGCGCTTCCCCAGCCACTGCGCCATCGTGGTCGAGGCAACACCGGGCCAACTCAGCGTCATCGGCGGCAATGTCGGCGACGCGGTCGCCCTCACCCATGTTCCCACCACGCCAGACGGCAGGCTGGCCGACGCCAACGGCGTGGTCGACCAGCGCTATCCGTGGTTCGTGGCGATCCGTGTGCTCTACGACTCGCCGTGAGGCAGGACGGGTTAAAACGCGAAAAGATGAATTTTAAATCTTGCTTTTGCGGGCCTGCCCGATAATATGCATTGCAGGTTCATCTTATCGAACGCTGCTCGCAACCCCGCTCTCAACCAAGGCACGCCGTCATGGCTCACTATGCACTGCAAGCCTTCCTCGCTCCCGGCAACGCCTTCTGCCAGTTGCTGCACATGGATGAGGAGGACGACCGCATGATGGTCCGCACGCTCATCAACATGCTGGTCTGGAACCTGGTTCTGGTGATCGGCGCCTACCTGATCTTCCGGGGATAGAATATCCGTGCCGCCTTTCACTGTAATCGACGAAGACAGCATCAAGGCGATGGTCCACCGCTTCTATGAGCGGGTGCGCGCCGATGCCGATCTCGGGCCGGTGTTCAACGGCGCCATCACCGAAGCCGGCTGGCCGGTCCATCTGGCCCGCATGTGCGCCTTCTGGTCCTCGGTGATGCTCACCACCGGGCGCTACAGCGGCAACCCAGTGGCGGTGCATCGCGCGGTTTCCGGCATCGCGCCCACATTGTTCCCGCGCTGGCTGGCGCTGTTCAACGACACCGCGCAAACCCTGTTCCCGCCGCAGCTGGCCGACGCCTTCGGCGACAAGGCCGCCCGCATCGCCGCCAGCATGCAACTGGCGATATTCCACCGCCCCGGCGATCGCCCACCCGCTGCCAGCCTCGGCCGGGTGATGACGGCGCCGGTCTGAACCGGCCCGGCGGACCCTCATGCATCTCACCAATTTCAGCGACTACACGCTGCGCACCCTGATGTATCTCGCGGTGCGTCCGGACAGCACCTTGCCGGTGCGGATCACCGATATCGCGCAGGCCTACGCGATCTCCGAGACCCATCTGACCAAGGTGGTCAACATGCTGGCCCAGGCCGGCGACGTCGCCACGCTGCGCGGCCGCAACGGCGGCATCCGGCTGGCCCGGCTGCCGTCCGAGATCAATCTCGGCACCGTCATCCGCCGCACCGAGCCGGATATGGCGCTGGTCGAATGCCTGTCCTCGGACAACGCCTGCTGCCTCGGCCCGGCCTGCCGCCTGCGCCACACCCTGCAGCGCGCGCTGGCGGCGTTCATGGCGGTGCTGGACGACGTCACCCTGGCCGACCTCACGGTGCCAAGCCGCGACCTGCGCCAGTTGCTCGGGCTGGCGGAAGCCAAGTAAGGCCTTCTTTGTTTGAAAACAAAGAAGCAAAAAAACCTTTCATCCGCCTTGCGGCATTGCCTGTGTGGAGATGCCGGAGTCTCCACCGGGAACATGTTCCAAGGCGAAAAAGTTTTTTGATTCCTTTTTCCAAAAAAGAACCCCTTCCCTACCCTTCCTTGCTTATCCAATGGGCGATGAAGCGCGCGCCCTTCTCGCCCAGTTGCGCCACCAGCTTCGCGCCGGTGTCCGCCGAGCACAGCCGCGGGTCACCGCCCCACACGCCGTTCGGTGCCGTTTCGTCCAGTTCGATCGGCACTGCCATGTCGGCGCCCTCGAAGCGGATGGTGCCGAAGCCGGATACTTTCAGCCCCTTCACCTCCGGCGCCACCGGGGCCGCCGGCACCATGTCGTGGCGGATCCAGTCCGGGAACAAATGCATGGCGACGCTGGTCAGCGGATCGGCGCCATGCCCGGCGGCCTTCTTCGCCACCTCGTCGCCGAGAATGCCCGGCAGCATGCCGTAGCCCACCCGCCACAGATAGAAGCTCGGAATCAGCAGCTTGCGGGCCCGGTAGATGTCCTGCGTCACCTCATGGATCGCCTGCACATTGCCGCCATGGCCGTTGATCACGATCAGCCGGGTGAAGCCATGCCGCAGCAGGCAGGCGAACATGTCGGCCAGCACCGCCCGCAACGCCGCCTGCGACAGCGAGATGCCGCCCGGCATGGTGCCGAAATAGTCGGCCCCGCCGAACGGCAGCACCGGCGCCACCAGGGTGCGGATGCCGTCGGCGGTCGCCCGCTCGGCAATCTTCACCGCAACCGCCTCGGCCGAGAGGTAATCGCCCATCGGCGCATGCGGCCCCTGGTCCTCATGGCTGCCCAGCGGCAGCAGGATCACCGGCTGCTGCCCGGCCAGTTCGCGCATCTCGCCGCCGGTCAGTTCGCCCATCCGGAACTTTGTCATCGCCGCATCCCCAAAACCGCCGTCACCTCGGCGCCGCCCAGCCTAGGGCGGATTGCGCCGCGCGGATATCCGGCCGGGCGCATTGCCGGCGATTCAGCGCCGCTACACGCCTGCGTTGTAAAACCTTGCACCGGCATCGTGAATAGCGTTAAACATACGTCAAACATACATCAGTTTTTCGTATCTCAGGCGTTTCACGATGACCTCCATGCTGTCTCGCTTCGGTACTCTCCTGTTCCGCCGCCCCTGGGCCCAGTTCGCCCCGGGCCAGGACGATCGCACCGTATCATATGTCTATGCCATGATGATGATGACATAGAACTGTTATGAAATATAACATCTAACCGGCGTGGCGCTTGCACCGGGCCGCCGAACGCTCTGATACTGCGGGTGCAACCGGACGGTCGCTGCACGGTGAACATCCAATTCCAACCCGCCACCCGCATCACCATCGAGGTGGTGCAGGATCTGGTCTGCCCCTGGTGCCGGCTCGGCGTGCGCCGCCTGCTGCGCGCCCTCCGTCGCCGGCCGGAACTCTGTTACACCTTGATCTGGCGGCCTTTTCTGCTCAACCCGGACATCGCCCGCGGCGGCATGCCGCGCGGTGAATACCTGGTGCGCAAGTTCGGCGGCGAGGACCGCGCCCGCCGCCTCTACGCCTCGATCACCGAAATCGGCCGCGCCGACGGCCTCGAATTCCGCTTCGACCTGATCCGCCGCACCCCCTCCTCGGTCGACGCGCATCGCCTGCTGCGCTGGGCGGCCGGTCAGGCGGCGGAGGATGTTTCGGGGCTGGTGGAGGCGCTGTACACCGCGCATTTCGCTGAGGGCCAGGATATCGGCGACCAACGGGTGCTGGCGACGGTCGCCGGCCAGCATGGCCTGAACCCCACCGCCGCGCTCCACTTCCTGGCCAGCGACCGGGAAAGCGAGATGGTGTTCGCCGAGAACCTGCGGGCGCATCGGCTTGGCATCAACGGCGTGCCCTGCCTGGTGATCGGCGGCCGCCACGCCATCGCCGGCGCGCAGGACCCCGAGGTGATCGACCGGCTGCTCGATGTCGCCGTGGTGGAAGCCGCCGAGGACTAGGCGGCTTTCGCCTGATTCACCAGCGTTAACAGGCTGTTGACCGTGTCGCGCGCGGTGCGCAGGCGGTCGGCGACGTTCATGTCGCGTACCAGCGCCAGCTTGTGATCTGGCCGCAGCCGGATGCTGCCGCCCTTGCTCGACAGCCAGGCCACCAGCCCGGCCGGGTTGCTGAAAGCGTTGGCGTGGAACGCCAGAACCATGCCCTTCGGCCCGGAATCGAGTTTCTCCACCCCGGCCTCGCGGCACATCCGTTTCAGCGTCACCACCTGCAGCAGGTTTTCCACCTCCTCCGGCAGCGGCCCGAACCGATCCACCAGTTCGGCAGCCATCGCCTCGGTCTCGGCATCGCCGGCCAGGGCGCCGATGCGGCGGTACAGGCCGAGTCGCACCGGCAGGTCGCGGACATAGGTTTCCGGGATCAAAACCGGCAATCCAAGGCCGATACTGGGGGTCCAATCGCGCGAATCAGCGCGTTTTTTCCCCTTTTCGGCGCGCAACTCGGCGACCGCATCCTCCAGCATCTGCTGATACAACTCGATGCCGACCTCGCGGATATGTCCGCTCTGCTCGTCGCCCAGCAAATTGCCGGCGCCGCGGATATCCAGATCGTGGCTGGCCAGGGTGAAGCCGGCGCCGAGTGCGTCCAGGGTCTGCATCACGGTGAGGCGTTTCTCGGCGGCAGCCGACAGATGGTGGTTCGGCGGCCAGGTCAGATAGGCGTAGCCGCGCTGCTTGCCGCGGCCGACCCGGCCGCGCAACTGGTAGAGTTGGCCGAGGCCGAACATGTCGGCGCGGTAGATCAGCAGGGTGTTGACGGCCGGCATGTCGAGCCCGGATTCGACGATGTTGGTGGACAGCAATATGTCGTATTTGCCGTCGCCGAACTCGGTCATCACCCGCTCAAGCTCGGTCGGCGCGAGGCGGCCATGCGCCTGCACGGTGCGGGCATCGGGCACGATCTCGCGCAGCCGCTGGGCCATGCGGTCGAGGTCTTCGACGCGCGGCACCACGCAGAACACCTGGCCGCCGCGGAACCGTTCGCGCTGCAACGCTTCGCGGATCACCACCGCGTCAAACGGCATGATGAAGGTCCGCACCGCGAGGCGATCGACCGGTGGGGTGGCGATCAGGCTCATCTCGCGCACCCCGGTCAACGCCAGTTGCAGGGTGCGCGGGATCGGCGTCGCGGTGAGGGTGAGGACGTGCATGTCGGCCTTCAGCGCCTTCAGCTTCTCCTTGTGGGCGACGCCGAAATGCTGCTCCTCGTCGACCACCAGCAGGCCGAGATTGTCGAAATGGATCGCCTTGCTGAGCAGCGCGTGGGTGCCGACGACGATGCCGATGCTGCCATCGGCCAACCCGGCGCGTACCTCGGCCGCCTCTTTCGCGGTGACCATGCGCGACAGCTGCGCCACCTTGACTGGCAGACCGCTGAACCGCGCCTCGAAGGTGCGGAAATGCTGGCGGGACAGCAGGGTGGTCGGCACCACGACGGCCACCTGGGCGCCGGACATCGCGGCGACGAAGGCCGCCCGCAGCGCCACTTCGGTCTTGCCGAAGCCGACATCGCCGCAGATCAGCCGGTCCATCGGCCGGCCGGAAGCGAGGTCTTCCAGCACGTCGGCGATGGCGCGGCCCTGGTCCTCGGTTTCGGCGAACGGGAAGCGGGCGCAGAATTCGTCCCAGCTGCCTTCGGCCGGCGCCATGATCTCGGCCTCGCGCAACTGGCGGGCGGCGGCGATGCGGATCAGCTCGCCGGCCATGTCGCGGATGCGCGACTTCATCTTGGCCTTGCGGGTCTGCCAGGAGACGCCGCCGAGCTTGTCCAGCCCGACGCCGGCGGTCTCGGTGCCGAAGCGGGACAGCATCTCGATATTCTCGACCGGCAGGAACAGCTTGTCGTCGCCGTCGTAGAGCAGCCGCAGGCAGTCATGCGGCGCCTCGTTGACCGTGAGCGTCACGAGGCCGTCATAGCGGCCGATGCCGTGGTCCTGATGCACGACCAGGTCGCCCTCGGCGATCTCAGTGGCCTCGGCGATGAACTGGTCAGCGCGCTTGCGGCGGCGCGGCGGGCGGGAGATGCGTTCGCCGAGCAGGTCCTGCTCGGAGACCACCGCGAAGCCATCGGCGACGAAGCCGCGCTCGATGCCGAGCGTGGCCAGCCCGACGACGCCGGGCGGCAGCGCCTGCAAGGCGGCCAGACCGGTGATCGGCTCGGCCTTGAAACCCTGTTCGCGGAGCAGGTGGCCGAGCCGCTCGCGCGAGCCGTTCGACCAGGCGGCGACCGCGAAGCGGCGGCCATCGGCGGCCCAGCGCTTGGCCTGGGCGGCCAGTTGCTCGAACACGTTGATGCCGGGGCCGGTGGCGGAAGCGGCGTAGATGGCGCCGGGGCGGCCGCCGGCATCGACCGCACCTTCAGGCGCGGCGAACGGGCTGAAGCTGAACAGCGGGCCGGCGGCGAGCATACTGTCCCAGCCGGCACGGTCGAGGTAGAGCCGGTCGGGCGGCAGCGGGCGGTATGGCACCTCGCCGTCGCGGCCGGCCAGGGGGGAGCCGGGTTTGCGGGCGGCGTAGTGGTCGGCGATCATTTCCAGCCGGTTGTCCAGCACCTCCTCGGCCTGGTGGTCCAGGCTCACCGAGGCGCCGGGCAGGTAGTCCAGCAGGGTTTCCATGCCGTCGTGGAACAGCGGCACCCAGTGTTCCATGCCGGGGTGGCGGCGGCCTTCGGAAATCGACTGGTAGATCGGGTCGGCGGCGGCGTCCTGGCCGAATGCCTCGCGCCAGCCGGTACGGAAGCGGCTGATGCTGTCGGGGTCGAGGAACACCTCGGAGACCGGGCGCAGCACCAGTTGGTTCACCTTGCCGCCGCTGCGCTGGGTGGTGGCATCAAACGTGCGGATGCTCTCGATCTCGTCGCCGAACAGGTCGAGGCGGACCGGCTCGTGGGCGCCGGAGGCGAAGATGTCGATGATGCCGCCACGCAGCGCGTATTCGCCGGGCTCCATCACCGTGGCGGCGCGGCCGTAGCCGTTGGCCTCCAGCATGCGGGCGAGGTCTTCCAGCTTCACCGTGCCGCCGACCTTCAGCATGCGGCTGCTGCCGTGGAAGACGTGGCGCGGCGGCACCAGCTGGACCAGGGCGTTGACGGTGGTCAGCACGATCACCCGGCCGATGTCACCGGCGAGGATGCGGGCCAGGGTGGCGATGCGTTCGGCGACCAGTTCCGGGTTGGGCGAGACGCGGTCGTAGGGCAGGCAGTCCCAGGCCGGGAAGCGCAGCACCTCGGCGTCCGGCGCGAAGAAATGCAGCGCCTCGGCCATGCGGGCCATGCGGGCGTCATCGCGGGCGACATGCAGCAGCGGGCCGGGGTGCTCGGCGCCGCGCCGGGCGAGCAGGGCGGCGTCGAAGCCCTCGGGGGCGCCGTGGACAACCAGCGCACCTCCCTTGGGGGCACTCATATGCGGCCCTCGCCGGCCTCGGCGGCGGCGCGCATCTGGCGCAGCATGTCGCTGTCGGCCTCGGGGGGGATCGGCAGCCGGCCGGTGAGCCAGTCGGCGAGATCGCTGTCCGGCAACTCCATCACGTCCTCCAGCGCGTCCATCGCGGCTGCGTCCATAGCGGCAATACGCCTGGTGACGAAACCGCCGATCAGCAGGTCGCACTCATAGGTGCCGCGATGGGTGGCGCGGTAGAGCAGGCGGCGGCGGCGGGTTTGATCGCTCTGCGTTTGATTGTCTGACATGGGTGATGCGTCATATAGCGGCCACTCATCGAGGTGTCAGCCCGTGCAACAGGAGTCTTTGATACCGCTTTTCGCACCCCTGACCAGCCTGCGCGGCGTCGGCGAGCCGCGGGCGGCGCTGATGGCGCGCGCCTTGGGCAAGCCGGCGCGCGGGCGGACCGCCGCCGGGCCGCGGGTGATCGACCTGCTGTTCCACATGCCCGACTCGTATATCGACCGCCGCGAGCGCAGCACGCTGGCAGCGGCACTGCCCGGCCAGGTGACGACCTTGGCGGTGCGGGTGGAGCGGATCGAGCCGCCGGCCAATGAGCGGCAGCCGATGAAGGTGGCGGTGAGCGACGCCAGTGGCTTCGGGCGGCTGGTGTTCTTCAACCGGCGGCGGTTTCATGCGGCGCGACTGGAAGCCGGGGCGGCGGTGCTGGTGTCTGGCCGGATGGGCGCCGAGCGGGAGATGCTGAACCCGGATTTCGTGGTGCCGGCGGATCGGCCGGAGCAGATTCCGCCGCTGGAGCCGGTCTGGCCGCTGACCGCCGGGCTGTTCGCCGGGCATCTGCGGCGGCCGATGGCCGAGGCGCTGGGGCTGATTCCGGAGCTGCCGGAATGGCACGACGAGGCGCTGATGCGGCGCGAGGGCTGGCCGGGGTTCGCCGAGGCGTTGCGGCTGGTGCAGGCGCCCGAGGCGCCGCCGCCACCCGAGGCGCGGCGGCGGCTGGCCTATGACGAGTTGCTGGCCGGCCAGGTGGCGCTGGCGATCGTGCGGCGGCGCAATCGGGAGCGGCCGGGGCGGGCGCTGCTCGGCGACGGCGAGTTGCGGCGAGAGGCGCTGGCGCGGTTCGGGCATGCCCTGACCCCGGGGCAGGCGCGGGCGGTGGCCGAGATCGACGCCGATCTGGCGGCACCTCGGCGGATGATGCGGCTGCTGCAGGGCGATGTCGGGTCGGGCAAGACGCTGGTGGCGCTGCTGGCGATGCTGCGCGCGGTGGAGGCAGGCGCCCAGGCGGCGCTGATGGCGCCGACCGAGTTGCTGGCGCGGCAGCATCTGCGCACCCTGGAGGCGCTGAGCCCGGCGCCGGTGGCGCTGCTGACCGGCAGCGTGACTGGCAAGGCCCGGGCGGCGGTGCTGGAGGGGCTGGCGGACGGGTCGCTGAAGCTGGTGGTCGGCACTCACGCGCTGGTGCAGGAGAGCGTGGAATTCCGCGACCTGGCGCTGGCGGTGATCGACGAACAGCATCGCTTCGGGGTCGATCAGCGGCTGGCGCTGGGCGGCAAGGGGGTGGTGGCCGACGTGCTGGTGATGACCGCGACGCCGATTCCGCGAACGCTGCTGCTGACCCAGTGGGGCGAGATGCAGACCACCGTGCTGGAGGGCAAGCCAGCCGGGCGCAAGCCGATCCGCACCACGCTGCATGGGCTGGATACGCTGGACGCGATCGTCGAGGGGGTAGCGCGCAAATTGGCCGAGGGGGCGCGGGTCTACTGGGTGTGCCCGCTGGTGGAGGAGAGCCTGGAGCTGGACGTGGCCGCCGCCGAGGAGCGGTTCGCCGCACTGCACGGGCGGTTTGGCGCTGTGGTGGGGCTGGCGCATGGGCGGCAGGAGAGTGCGGTCCGGGAGGCGGCGCTGGCCGATTTCGCCGCCGGGCGGACCCGCATCCTGGTGGCGACCACGGTGATCGAGGTGGGCGTCGATGTGCCGGAGGCCAGCGTGATGGTGGTGGAGCATGCCGAGCGGTTCGGGCTGGCGCAGTTGCACCAGTTGCGCGGCCGGGTGGGGCGCGGCGCGGCGGAGAGCTTCTGCCTGCTGCTGCATGACCCGGCGCTGTTCGAGAGTGCCAGGCGTCGGCTGGCGATGCTGCGCGACACCGAGGACGGGTTTCGCATCGCCGATGAGGATTTCCGGCTGCGCGGCGGCGGCGATCTACTCGGCACCAGGCAATCCGGGTTGCCGGGCTGGCGGCTGGCCGATGCCGAGCGGGATGAGGGGCTGCTGCATATGGCCGGGCGGGATGCGGCGGTGCTGCTGGAGCGCGATTCCAGGCTGAAGGGCGAGCGGGGGGCGGCGGTGCGGGTGCTGCTGAAGCTGTTCGACCAGATTGCCGCGTTCAGGACGCTGCATTCGGGGTAGCGCCGCGGAAGTCGCCCAGAACGAAACTATCTCGATGCGGGGTGTTTTCATCTTGTGCGCCGCTTCACCGCATATTACGGTCCTGTTAACTGCGCCTATGCAACCTTGCGATCGGCGCGGGGATGCGCGGTTGCATGGACTTCGCAGGGGAGACTCGACATTGGATCTGGGACATATGATCGGCCGCGGTATGGTCGTCGCCATGTTTGGCGTGGCGCTGTCGGGCTGTTCGACCATCATTAACGGCACCAGCCAGCAGATCGTCGTCAACACCAATCCTTCCGGCGCGGATTGCGGCCTGTATCGCCAGGGCATCCGGATCGGCGAGGTCGCCAATACCCCAGGCAGCGTGCTGATCCAGAAGACCAAGCACGATATCTCGGTGGTCTGCGTGAAAGATGGCTATCAGCAAGCGACCTATTTCAACAAATCAGGCGTGGCTGGGGCGACATTCGGCAACATCATCCTCGGCGGTGGCGTCGGCTGGATCGTCGACAGCGCCTCGGGGTCTGATAACAAATATGACAGCCCGGTGAACCTCACCTTGCCGGCGACCCAGACCGGCGTTGCGCAGGTGGCGCCGGTTCTGCCGAGTAGCTTCGCCTTGCCGCCGCCGGCGGTCGTGGCAGCAAAACCGACGACCTGAGACCTAGCCGGCGCAACAAGCGGATGGCGGGGCGGCGGCGGGCGGGGCACAAGCGGCGGCGAAGGAGACACGCCATGCATTTCCGCTGCATCCCGATCGACACCGCCGCCGCCGAGCGGTTCCGCCGCACCGGCATTGATGACGGCGGCAACCAGGTGATCCGCCGGGTCGCCAGCGGGCAGGGCGAACCCTGCCGGCATTGCCTGCGGCTGGCCAAGGCCGGCGAGGCGCTGCTGCTGCTGTCGTGGCATCTGCCGCGGCCGCTGGGGGTGTACTGGACGCCAAGCCCGATTTTTCTGCATGCCGATGCCTGCCCGGCGTTCGACGAGGCGGACCGGATTCCGGAGAGTGTGGCGGTCAATTCGCTGGTCTCGGTGCGGGCCTATGACGCCGACGGGATGTGCCTCTACGATCTGGGGCAGGTGATCGAAGGCGAGGCGGTGGCGGCGCCGCTGGCCAACGCGCTGGGCGACCCGCGCACCGCGTTCGTCAACATCCATACCGCCCGGCCGGGCTGCCTGCTTTGCGCCGCGGAGGTGGTAAGCTGAGGTAGGCGGGCCGGTCTGGCAACGGGTTAAACAACCTCCATTTCGCCGCCGCTGCGGCTGCCAGCGGGTTGCAATGGGCGGCAATTGGGGTATTCCCCGAAGCCGTTCTGTCGCCCTGGGGGACTCACGTGGCCGCCGAAAGCAACGTTGCCGAGACTTCCGTCGCCGCGAGACCGCCGGAAAACCTGATCCAGATTATCGGGCTGAGCAAGCGGTTCGCCGGCTTCACGGCGGTGGACAACGTGAGTTTCGACGTGGCGCGCGGCGAGGTGCTGGGGTTTCTCGGGCCGAACGGCGCCGGCAAGTCCACCACCATGCGGATGCTGGCCGGCTTCATGACCCCTACCGCCGGCACCGCGCGGATTTGCGGCCATGACGTGCGCGAGGACAGCCTGGCGGCGCGGCGCAGCATGGGGTTTCTGCCAGAAGGGGCGCCGACCTATCCGGAAATGACGGTGCTGGGGTTCCTGCGGTTTGTCGCGCGGATCCGCGGCTATCGCGGCGGCGAGCTGGCCGACCGGGTGGACCATGCGGTGGCGCTGACCACGCTGGCCGGCGTGCGGCTGCAGCCGATCGAGACGCTGTCCAAGGGGTTCAAGCGCCGGGTCGGGCTGGCGCAGGCGCTGCTGCACGATCCGCAGGTGCTGGTGCTGGACGAGCCGACCGACGGGCTCGACCCCAACCAGAAGCACGAGGTGCGGACGCTGATCGCGCGGATGGCGCCGGAGAAGGCGATCGTGATCTCGACGCATATCCTGGAGGAGGTGGAGGCAGTGTGCACGCGGGCGATCATCATCGCGCATGGCCGGGTGGTGGCCGATGCGACGCCCGCCGAACTGGCCGGGCGGGATGCGTCGCGCAGCCTGGATGCGGTGTTCCGGGCGATCACCAATCCGGCGAAGGCGGCCTGAGATGCGCAATGTGCTGATCGTCGCGCGGCGCGAACTGGGCGGCTATTTCGCCACCCCAGTGGCCGTGGTGTTCATCGGGATCTTCCTGGCGTTGCAGGGCGCGCTGACCTTCAATCTCGGCAACTTCTTCACCCGCGACCAGGCCGACCTGGTGCCGTTCTTCAACTTCATTCCCTGGGTGTTCCTGCTGCTGGTGCCGGCGATCACGATGAGGCTATGGGCCGAAGAGCGGCGGCTGGGCACCATCGAGTTGCTGCTGACCTTGCCGATCGCGCAGTGGCAGGCGGTGCTGGGCAAGTTCCTCGCCGCCTGGGGGTTCTGCGCCATCGCGCTGCTGCTGACGTTTCCGTTCGTGATTACCGTGAACTACCTGGGCTCGCCGGATAACGGGGTGATCGCATCCGGCTATCTTGGGGCGCTGCTGGTGGCGGGGGCGTTCCTGTCAGTGGGTTCGGCGCTGTCGGCGGTGAGCAAGAACCAGGTGATCGCCTTCGTGCTGGCGGTCTCGGTGTGCTTCATCTTCGCGGTGGCGTCGTATCCGGTGGTGACCGATTTCCTCTCCCACAACGCGCCGGTGCTGGCCGAGGTGGCGCGGCGGATGTCGGTGACCGAGCGGTTCATGAGTTTTACCCGCGGCGTCATTGCGCTCCGCGACATCATCTTCTTCGCATCGTTCATCGGGTTCTGGCTGTTTTTGAACACGGTGATCGTCGAACATCGCAAGGCGGATTGAACGGGCATGCGTCGTCTCTGGTCCTCCGTCCTCGGGGTTGTCGCGGTCGCGGCGCTGCTGGTGGGCATCAACCTGTTCGCCGATTCCCGGCTGGCCAATCTGCAGCTCGATCTGACCCAGCAGCAGCTGTATTCGTTGTCGGCCGGCACCCGCACGGTGGTCGCCGGGCTGAAGGAGCCGATCACCCTGCGACTGTATTACTCGCGCGCACTCGGCAGCCGCATCTCGACGTTTGGCGCCTATGCCGACCGGGTGCAGCAGATGCTGCGCGAATATGCCCGCATCTCGCATGGCATGATCCGCTTGGAGGCGTTCGATCCGGAGCCGTTCAGCGCCACCGAGGACAAGGCGCTGGCCTACGGGCTGCAGGGTGTGCCGCTGGAAGATGGCGGGGCGCAGGTGTATTTCGGCCTCGCCGGCACCAACCTGCTGGACGACGAGCGCTCGATCGCCTTCTTCCAGCCGGAGCGTGAGCGGTTTCTGGAATACGACCTGACCCGGCTGGTGTTCGAACTGTCCAACCCGACCCGCCCGGTGGTCGGCGTGATGACCTCGCTGCCGCTGGATGGCGATCCGCGGGCGATGATGATGCGCAACCCGCAGGCCGGCGCCCCCTGGGCCTCGCAGATGATGCTGCGCCAGGCGTTCACCGTGCGGACGGTGCCGCTGGATGCACAGGTGATCGACAAGGACATCCAGGTGCTGCTGGTGGCGCATGCGCAGAAGCTGTCCGAGACGACGCTGTATGCCATCGACCAGTTCGTCATGCGCGGCGGCCGGCTGATGGCGATGGTCGATCCGCTGAACGAGTTCCAGCAACTGACGCCGGACCCGCGCACCGGCGCGCCGCCCACCGACACTTCGTCCGATCTGGCCAAGCTGTTCGCCGCCTGGGGCATCGCCTACAACCCCGAGGTGGTGGTCGGTGACCTGAAGGGCGCCTGGCGGGTGCGCGCCTCGCCGGGGGACCGGGTGCAATCGGTGGATTTCGTGCCGTGGTTCAACATCCAGGCCGGCATCAACAAGAACGACCCGGCCACCGCCGATCTGCAGCAGGTGACGGTCGCCGCCCCCGGCGCACTGGCGCTGACCAAGGGCAGCAAGCTCACCCTGACGCCGCTGCTGACCACCTCCGACCAGGCCGGGCCGGTGCCGCGCGCCTCGCTCACCGGCGAACCTGATCCGGCGCAGATTCTGGCCGCGTTCAAGCCCGAGGGCGGCAAGCGGGTAATCGCCGCCCGGCTGCGCGGCACCCTGCACAGCGCCTTCACCGGCCCCCCTGCCCTGCCCGCCGGCACCAAGCCGGCCACCGACCTACCGGCCTATATCGCCGAGACCGCCAGGCCGGCCAACATGGTGGTGGTCGCCGATACCGACCTGCTGGCCAACCGCTTCTGGGTCCGCATGGGCGATTTCTTCGGCCAGCAGCAGGCCACGCCGTTCAGCGATAACGGGCCGTTCGTCACCAACCTGGTCGGCACCCTGGCCGGCGGCGACGCGCTGATCGGCCTGCGCAGCCGCGGCCCGTCGCTGCGCCCGTTCGAGCGGGTGGACGACATGCAGCGCGCCGCCGAGGCTCGCTTCCGCCAGACCGAGGAGGCGCTGAAGGCGCATCTGGACGCCACCCAGAAGAAGCTGACCGCATTGCGCACCGGGCGCGGCGAGGCGCATGCCAGTGCGGTGATCAGCGAGCAGCAGCGCACCGCGATCGACGACCTGCGGCGCGATGCGGTGGCCACGCGCGGCAAGCTGCGGGCGGTGCAACTGGATCTGCGGCGCGACATCTCGGCGCTGGAGACCCGGCTGCGGCTGTTCAACATCGTGCTGGTGCCGGTGCTGCTGACCCTGCTGGCGATCGGCATCGGCCTCATCCGCCGTCGCCGTCGCTCTGCGGCGCGTCGTTGAGCCGGTTGGGGAGAGAACGCGCATGAAGCCGCGCAATTCCGTCATCCTGGCGATCGTCGCCGTGATCGTGCTGGTCGCCGGCTGGGTGTTCGGCCCGGCCACCCAGCCAGGTGCCGCCACCAGCAGCGCGGCCGGCACGCTGGTGTTCCCCAATCTGGCGCCGAAGCTGCAGGATGCCGCCGAGGTGACCATCACCCACCAGGGCAAGACCATGGTGATCGCCCGCCAGCCGGACGGCAGCTGGGGCCTGGCCGATCGCGACGGCTTTCGCGTGCAGCAGGACAAGCTGCGCAGCCTGCTCACCGGCCTCACCGAGTTGCGCATGACCGAGCCGCGCACCGCCGACCCCACGCTGTATTCGCGGCTCGGCGTCGGCGATGCCAGCAGCAAGACCGCCACCGCCAACCTGGTGCGGGTGCTGGACAAAGCCGGCAAGCCGATCGCCGAGTTGATCGTCGGCCATCGCCGCGAGTACGTCTCCGGCGGGACACCGCCCAGCGTCTATCTGCGCCGGCCCGGCGAGGCGCAGTCCTGGCTGGCCGAGGGCAGCCTGCCGGTGGATGCCGACCCCGATCTGTGGTTCGACCGCGACATCGTCAACGTGCCGAAGGACCAGGTGGTCAGCGTCACCGTCACCCGCCACGATCCGGCCCCCGGCGATGCGGTGCTGGATTTCGCGCTGGTCGACGGCAAGCCGGCGCTGACCAGCCCGGCTGAGCATCCCAAGCTCGACCCCTACCGGCTGGCGGACGTGTTCGACAGCCTGGACCAGCTGAGCCTGACCGACGTGCAGCCGGTGGCCAGGCAGCCCGGTGCTGCGATCGGCAGCAGCAGGATCATCACCAAGGACGGCATGACGGTGGAGGTGACGGTCTACAAGGCCGACAAGGACATCTGGATCCGGCTCACCGCCACCGGGGAGGGCGCCGCCAAAGCCGCCGCCGAGGCGCTGAACAAGCGCAGCGCCGGCTGGACCTACCAGGTCGGCGCCTGGAAAGAGGCCGCCCTGGTACCGACCATCGATGCCATCAAGGACACCGAGGCGGACAAGAAACCGAAGCCATGACGGCCCCGCTATGAACCGCGAATACCCGGCGCGGCCGATCGTCGGCATCGGCATCGTGGTGTTGCGCGCCGAGCCGCCCGCGGTGCTGCTGGTGCGTCGCGGCAAGCCGCCGAACCCGGGGAGCTGGACGCTGCCCGGCGGCGCCCAGGAACTCGGCGAGACCGCCGAGGCGGCGGCCCGGCGCGAACTGGCGGAAGAAACCGGCTTGCGGGTCGGCCCGATGCAACTGGCCGGCAACGTCGACCTCATCCAAACCGACCCGGATGGCCGGGTGCACTACCACTACACCATCATCGACTTCGCCGCCCGCTGGGACTCCGGCGAGTTGCGGCCCGGCGACGACGCCGCCGAAGCCATCTGGGCGCCGCTCGACGGCCTGGCCGGGCACACGCTGTCGGGCGAGGCACTGCGGATCATCGGCGTTGCACGCCGGCTGCTGGGCTGTTAGCCGGACGCGATGAAGCTGATCCTACTGCTGCTGGTGGCGCTGGTCGCCGGCGCCATCATCTATCCCCGCCACGCCGAGCATACCGACACGGTCTGCGCCGCCTTCGAGCAGCGCTTCGCCACCCTGGCGGCGCAGCAGGCTCGCCAGCCGGGGCCGCAGGGGATGCTCGGATTCGTGCAAGGCGCGGTCGCCGGCTCGCAGGGGCAGATCGCCGCCTTGTATATCCATGATCGCTATCCGCAACTGCCGGCCTTTATCGGCTGCACCGTGGGCTACTGGCGGCTCAACCTTGATCCGGATGTGATACCGTTGCTGCGGGGACTCACCAAGGGCAAGTAAGGTATTCTTTTTGTGAACAAAAAGAAGCAAAAAAACTTTTCGTCCCCGGAAGCGTTAACCGCGGCGGCGGTGGGACTTGGTGGCCGGCGGCCAGGACATGGTGACTGCTGCGCCGCCGAACACGATGCCCAGCGACAGCGGCAGCAGCCAGCCGGGGCGCGCCAGCAGCGGCAGGGTCAGCGCCTGCCAGGCCCATTCGGAGACATGGTCGCGCACCAGACTCTGCAACGCCAGCAGCTTGGCGTGGTCGAACCGGTCGATGCACTGCGCCAGCGGCAGCATCAGCGGCAACATCAGCAGCAGCGCGAAGGCGGCCACCAGACAGGCAGCCGCCAGCACCGCCAGTCCGCGCACAAACCACGCGCGGGCCGATCCATGCCGCCGTACGATCAAGCGAACAGCCGCTGGTTCTTCAGATCATCGTACATCGACGCCACATACTCCCCATAGCCGTTCCAGATCTGCGTCGGCACCATCTCGTTGCTGCCGATCAGCCGCTCCCGCGCCTGGCTCCAGCGCGGATGCGGCACCGCCGGATTCACGTTGGCCCAGAAACCATACTCGCTGGACTGCAGGGATTCCCAGAACGTTGTCGGCTGCTTGTCGGTGAAACTGATCTTAACGATCGATTTCGCCGATTTGAAGCCGTATTTCCACGGCAGCGTCAGCCGGATCGGCGCGCCATCCTGCGGCGGAATGGTCTTGCCGAACATCCCCAGCGACAGGAACGACAACTCGTTCATCGCCTCGGCCATGGTCACGCCCTCGGTGTACGGCCAGGGGTAGAAGCCCTGGCTCAGCCCCGGCATCACATTTTTGTCCACCAGCGTGGTGAACACCATGTATTTGGCACCACTGGTCGGCGCCGCCAGCTTCACCATCTCGGCCAGCGGGAAGCCGGTCCACGGCACCGTCATCCCCCAGGCCTCGACGCAACGATGCCGGTAGATGCGCTCCTCCAGCTTCACCTGCTTCAGCAGGTCCTCCAGCCCGATGCTGCGCGGCTTCTCCACCATGCCGGCAATCTCGATGTTCCACGGCGACACCGGCAGCGCATAGGCGGCCGGGGTGACGGTCTTGGAACCATCGAACTCGTAGTAGTTGTTGTAATGCGTCGCGACCTGCTCCGTGGTCAGCGCCCGCCCCGGCTGGTAGCGGGCATTCTGCGGCGCCGGCATCGGCGCCAGTTCGGGCGGCTTGGGCGCTGGCCCGCCGGTACCGAACAAACCGCTGAAGAACGCCGCCTTGGCCGGGGCGGCCGCCAGCAGCGCAGCCGCACCCGCCACCCCGCCCAGCACCGCCCGCCGGTTCAGCCCCTCGTTCTGCAGCCATGCGGCGCGCCCGCGTACCAACGGCTCAGGGGTCACCTGGCTTTCCCGAATCTCCCAGCCACGCCGCCGGTGAATAAACATCGCCTTGTCCTTTTCCCAATCCCGAAACTCATGTGTCCGATCGCGATACGTGCGGGCCATCGCCGCAGATGCGCCCGCCGACACACAACCTCCGGGTGGACCAGGCCAGTCTGCGCCCAAGCCCGCCGGTTGTTCAACGGTTGCGTGCCGCCTGCCGGAAAGACCAGCAGCCGGCGCAGGCGTTACAGACCGTCGCAGCCGCACCACGGGCAATGCGCAGAGCACCGCCGGGGGCGGGTTGCTTTGCGCGGCAAGGATTGTAAAGAGTCCGGCTGCGCCCTGATTGCCCCTGCGCGAGCCCGCCGAACAACGAAAGACCCCGCCATGCAACTGTCCCGTTTTCCGCGTGTGAAAATCTGCCACGCGCCGACGCCGCTGGAATTCATGCCCAACCTGACCAAGCTGCTGGGCGGCCCGCAGTTGTGGATCAAGCGCGACGATTGCACCGGGGTCGCCACCGGCGGCAACAAGAACCGCAAGCTGGAGTTCCTGATGGGCGAGGCACTGGCCCAGGGCGCCACCCATATCGTGACCCAGGGCGCGGTGCAGTCCAACCACGTGCGCCAGACCGTCGCGGTGGCCGCCAAGCTCGGGCTGAAATGCACCGCCGTGCTGGAACATCGGGTGCAGACCAACGACAGCGACTACAATGACGGCGGCAACGTGCTGCTCGACCGGCTGATGGGCGCCAGCATCGAGTACCGCGCCGGCGGCACCGACATGCAGGCGGCAATCGATGAGGTCGGCGCCCGGCTGAAGGCGGCCGGCGAGGTGCCCTATGTGATCCCCGGCGGCGGCTCCAACCCCACCGGCGCGCTCGGCTATGTCAGCGTGGCGATGGAGTTGCTGGCCCAGGCCAACGACATCCCGCTGCGCATCGACCACCTGGTGCACGCCACCGGCTCGGCCGGCACCCAGGCCGGGCTGGTCGCCGGGCTGGAGGGGCTGAACTCCGGCATCCACGTGCTCGGCATCGGCGTGCGCGCGCCGAAGGACCGACAGGAAGCCAATGTCTACAAGCTCGCCCAGGCCACCGCCGAGAAGCTGGGGCTGAAGGGCGGCATACGGCGCGAGGCGGTGGAGGCGAATTGCGATTATGTCGGCGCCGGCTACGGCATCCCGACCGAAGGCATGGCCGAGGCGGTGGCGATGCTGGCGCGCACCGAGGCGATCTTCCTCGACCCGGTCTATTCCGGCAAGGGCATGGCCGGGCTGATCGATCTGATCCGCAAGGGCACCTTCCGCACCGACGAGAACGTGGTGTTCCTGCATACCGGCGGCCAGGTCGGGCTGTTCGCCTATGCCGATTTCCTCACCAAATCGCTGGCACCAGCCGGCTGAGGCGCAGTGCAACGCTTGCGGGGGATGCGGGGCTGGGATACCACCGACGCTCGCTCGCAAGCGCTGTCGAGACGCTCTGATCTATGGACATCATCAAGATTCATCGCACCCCTGTCGCCGCCATAAGGAGTCCGAGGACGCCGCGGGCGGCTGCGGCTCCGGTGCTTTTCACCCGGTTTCCGCTTGCCGCCCGCAAGCTGCCGCCGCGCGCGCCGGCCGGCAGCACCTCGGGCGCCGACGATCCGCGCTACGCGGTGGTCGCCGCGGCGGTGGATCGCGCCTATTACCTCGGCCGCTACCGCGATATCGCCGAGACCGACCTCGACCCCTGCCGGCATTACTACGACGCCGGCTGGAAGGAGGGGCGCGACCCCAACCCCTGGTTCGATACCAAATGGTATCTCGAGGCCTACGGTGATATCCGCGATGCCGGGGTCAACCCGCTGTATCACTACGTGGTTGCCGGCCAGGCCGAGGGGCGATTGCCGATGCGCCCTGGCGGCCTGCGCCGGCCGGCCGCCGAGCAGGCGACCAACCCGTTGCGTATCGACCCCTGGCCGGCGGCGCCGCCCCACGCGCCGCTGCTCGATGCCGAGGATGTCGCGGTCCACCTTCGCAAACTGCTGCCCGGCGCCCGCGGCATCGTGCTGGCCGCCAGCCACGACCGCTACATCGACAATACCGGCGGCGTGCAGGTGCTGATCGCCGACGAGCAGCGGCTGTTCGCCGCCAACCACGTGATCTACCTGCACATCTCCCCCTCCCTGGCGCGCCTGACGCTGGACCCGGAGCGGCCGGAACCGGCGGAACTGCAGGTGGTGCTGGACGGGGGGTTCATCGGCCTGATCAAGGCGCCGGTGCTGGCCGCCGCACTGGCAGCGCTGGCCGGCGAATTGCCCGCGGCCAGGCTGTTCGCGCTGCATTCCTTCTTCGGCCACCGCAGTTCCGACCTGGCAGCGGCGGCGCAGGCGATGCGGGCGCGCGACTGCGTGTTCTGGCTGCACGACTACGCCTCGGTCTGCGACGGCTTCAACCTGATGCGCGACCGGGTGGAGTATTGCCGCGGCCCGGCGCCGGACAGCATTGCCTGCATGGTCTGCGTGCATGGCGACACCAGACCGGCCTATCTGGCGCAGATCAGGCAGCTGTTCGACAGCCTGAAGTTCCACGTCCTCGCGCCGTCGCGCGCGGCACTGGATATCTGGCTGCGGACCGCCCACCTGCCCTACCTCACCGCGCGGGTGCACGAGAACGCGATGCTGGAAGCTCAGCCGGCGACCCCGGCCCGGCCGCGCCCGCATCTCGGTACCGCCGAAGACCCGGTGCGTGTCGCCTTCGTCGGCTTCACCACGCCGCAGAAGGGCTGGCCGCTGTTTCTCGAACTGGCGCTGCGTTGCCGCGATATCGCCGCCTATCAGTTCTACCATTTCGCCTCCGGCGACGCGCTGCAGCCGATGCGCGACCTGATCTGCGTGCCGACCAAGGTCAGCGCCTCCAACCGGATGGCGATGGTCAACGCACTGGCCGAACACGCCATCGACCTGCTGCTGGTGTTGTCGCCCTGGCCGGAAACCTTCTCCTACGTCGCCTATGAGGGGTTTTGCGCCGGCGCCGATGTGGTGGCGCTCGCCGATTCGGGCAATGTCGCCGACGCGGTGCGCCGGCACCGTCGCGGCGTGGTGCTGGCGGATGCCGCCGCCCTCGATGCCTTCTTCCTCGATGGCGCGGCGGTGAGTTACGTCCAGGCCCGCACCCGGGCGGGGCGGGAGTCCGGGCGGCTGCGGCTGACCGGCACCACCGCCACCGTCGACCTGGCGCAGGCCGGCCGCTCGCTGCCCGGTTCCATGCAGACGCTGGCGCCCGGCCTCACGCTGCTGGCCGCCGGCAAGGTGCTGCAGCCGGCAAGGCGCGGCGATAACTGGACCTTCCAGCTGCCGCCGCAGGCCGGCCGGGTCCGCCTGCTGTCGAGCCGGGTGCTGCCCGAGCAGGATGGCGGCAGCCGCGCCCGCGTCGGCGTCGCGGTCACCGAATTGCTGCTGGACGGCGCGCCGGTGCCGGCCGGCGATCCGCGCCGCTCCGCCGGCTGGCGCAGCGCCCGCGACGGCGTGCAATGGACCGACGGCGACGCGGTGATCGATACCGGCGACGCCAGCCAGCTGACCGTCGCGGTGCGCCTCGGCCGGCGCTATCTGCGGCTGGCGATGGCCGAGTGGTGAGCGAAGCGATGCCCCCCCTGCCAGCGAGCCGCCCCGCATGACCCGCGTCGCCTGCTACAGCAGCTTCAACTACGGCTATCTGAGCCGCGCCCGCATCCTGGCCAAGACGCTGAAGCGCCTGCATCCGGACTGGGATCTGTGGGCGATGGTGGTGGACCGCGAGCCGGCCGACCTGCCGGGCGACGCGCTGGCCGGCTTCGACCATATCCTCGAGGCGCGCAGCCTCGGGGTGCCGGATTTCCGTGCCTGGATGTTCAAGCACGACGTGGTGGAGGCCTGCACCGCGGTGAAGGGCCACATGATGGCCTGGCTGCTCGACCCGCCGGACGGCAGCCCCGGCTACGACAAGGTGATCTATCTCGACCCCGATATCGGCGTGTTCAACAAGCTCGATGGCATCCTGAGGCGGCTGGATCGCGGCTCGGTGGTGCTGACCCCGCACCAGACCGAGCCGAACAGCACCGAACTGGCGGTGATCGACAATGAGATAACCTCGCTGCAATACGGCATCTTCAACCTCGGTTTCGTCGGCACCCGCAACGACCGCACCGGCCGCGCCTTCGCCGCCTGGTGGGCCAGCATGCTGTACCGCGCCTGCTACGACGCGCCGGAGCGCGGCATCTTCACCGACCAGAAATACTGCGACCTGGTGCCGGGGCTGTTCGACCGGGTCGAGGTGGAGCGCGACCCCGGCTACAACGTCGCCAGCTGGAACCTCAGCCGCCGCACGCTGCGTTTCGCCCCGGATGGCGGGCTGCTGGTCAACGGCTCGCCGCTGAAATTCTATCACTTCACCAAGATCGGCAAGATCGGCGACGCCATGACCCAACGCTACGCGCTCGACAATGTCGAGGTCTACGAACTGGTCAACTGGTACAAGCGCGAACTGGTGCTGCAGACCGTGCCGGCGGCCGACCGCCATAAATGGGCCTATGGCAGCTTCTCCGATGGCACCCCGATCCCCAAGCCGGCCCGCGAACTGTTCCGCGGCCGCCGGGATCTCAAGGCCGCCTTCGCCAATCCGTTCGACGCCAGCCGTGACGGCTACCTCGCCTGGCTGCGCGCCGAGACCGACATCATGCCGGCCCTGGCAGGCGCCTAGCACGTGGCCCGCCGTATCCTGGTCACCGGCGGCGCAGGCTTCATCGGCAGCCACCTGGTCGCCGCCCTGGTGGCGCGCGGCGACGCCTGCGTGGTGTTCGACAACCTGTCCACCGGCCATCGCGCCGCCATCCCCGATGGCGTCCGGCTGATCGAGGCCGACCTCGCCAACCGCGCCGCGGTGGATACCGCACTGGCCGATGGACGCTGGGACGCGGTGTTCCATTTCGCCGCATTGTCGCTGGTCGGCGATTCGATGCGTGATCCGCTCGGCTACCTCGCCACCAACACCGGCAACGGCCTGCGGCTGATCGACGCCTGCATCCGTAACGGCGTGCCGCGCTTCATCCTCTCCTCCACCGCGGCGCTGTTCGGCAATGCCGGCGCCGCGCCGATCGACGAGACCGCAACGATCGACCCCGGCAGCCCATACGGCGAGAGCAAATGGATGCTGGAGCGCGCGCTGCTGTGGGCCGGGCGCATCCACGGCCTGCGCCACGCCGTGCTGCGCTACTTCAACGCCGCCGGCGCCGACCCCGACGGCAGGCTCGGCGAGGACCACCGCCCGGAAACCCACCTGCTCCCGCTGGCGATCGACGCCGCCCTGGCCCGCCGGCCGCCGCTGGCGGTGTTCGGCACCGACTACCCGACGCCGGACGGCACCTGCATCCGCGACTACGTGCATGTCTGCGACCTCGCGGACGCCCATCTTCGCGCACTCGACCGGCTGGACCAGGCCAGCGTCACCTACCACCTGGGCAGCGCCGCCGGCCATTCGGTGCTCGATGTGCTGCGCGCCGTCGAGCGGATCGGCGGCCGCCCCGTGCCGCATAGCCTCGCCCCCCGCCGCGCCGGCGACCCGCCGGTGCTGGTCGCCGCCTCCGCCCGCATCACCAGCGAAACCGGCTGGACCCCACGTTTCGCGGCGCTGGACGACATCGTCGCCACCGCCTGGCGCTGGCGCCTCGCGCATCCGCACGGCTACGGCTGACCATGGGCGAGACCCTCGCCGACCCGGAACGCACCCTGGCCGCCCGCGACCCCGGCCGCGCCGCCTGGTGCCATTTCGACCCCGCCTGGTATCTGCTCGCCACCCCCGAACTGGCCGCCGAACTGGACGACACCAGCCCCGCCGCACTGCGCCGCCACTACCTCGACTCCGGCGCGCCCTCCGGCCTGTCGCCGAACATGTTCTTCGACGAGGCCTGGTACCGCCTGCGCTATCCCGAGATCGCCGCCGCGATCGCCGCCGGCCGCATCACCTCCGGCTACGCGCATTACTGCGCCATCGGCTACCTCACCCACACGCCGCACTGGCTGTATGACGAGGATGTCTACGCCGCCAGCACCACCGACATCAGCGAGACAGCACTGGCCGCTGCCGGCTGCGCCAACCTCTACGACCACTACCTGAAGGCCGGCGCCGCCGAAGGCCGCATCGCCCACCCGATGTTCGACCCGGCCACCCAGCACGACGCCAGCCCCAGCGCCGGCCCGTTCGAGCGGTTCCTGCAGCATGCCTGGGCCACCGGCGAGGACCAGCGCGTTTCGCCGTATTTCGACCCCGCCTGGTTCCGCGCCAGCTACCCGAGCCTCACCGCCGAGATCGAGGCCGGCTACCACGCCTGCGCGCTGCACGCCTATCTGTGCCAGTTCGGCGCCCAGGCCGGCCTGCCCTGGCGCGACCCGCTGCCGCAATTCTCCGAGGCCTTCTACCGCGCTACCCAGCCCGAGGCGGTGGCCGCCATCCAGGCCGGCGCGGTGCTGTCCGGCTACGAGTATTTCCTCAAATTCGGCGTCTTCGCGCTGCACACCCCAGCCCCCGGCATCGATCTGGCCGCCTTCCTGGCCGACAACGCCGACCTCGCCGAGGCGATCGCCCAGGGCCGCCAGCGCGACGCCTTCGCCGCCCTGCTGCACCGCCCGCCCAGGCCGTCATCGGCGCCCGCCTCGCCCCCCACGCCGGCCATCGCCCCGCCACCACCGCCGGCAGCAGCCACTGCCGGCAGCGGCCATCTGGAGCAGTTCGGCCACCACGCCACCGCCGGCGGCTGGCTGTTCACCGGCTGGATCAACCCCGCCCCGCCCGCCCTGCCAGACGCCACCCTGGCCGCCCTGCTGCGCTTCGAGCATGCCGAGATCGCGGCGCCGGCGACCATCGCCAGCTATCCCCGCGCCGATGTGGCCCCGCTCGGCATCGGCATCGCCGGCTTCCTGCCGATGCCCGATCCGCAGGCCGGCCCGCCCACCAGCCTCACCCTCACCCTGCCCGGTGGCCACGCCTGGACCCTCGCGCCGGTGGCCAACGTTCAGCCCACCCACGACCAGGACCTCGCCACCCGCCTGCTGCCGGTGCTCGAGCAGCTGCCCGAGGGCCCGGCCCGCGCTCAGCTGGTCGCCCTCGCCCGCCGGCATTTCTTCAACGGCGCCAACACCCTGCCGCTACTGCGCCAGCCGATGTTCCTGGAGATGGAAGAGGCGATCATCTGCCCGCCGCACGGCCTCACCATCATCGGCTGGACGCTATCCGCCCCCGGCACGCTGGCCGCCATCCGCCTGCACTGCGGCCCGCGCCGCACCGAACTGCGCCTCGCCGACAGCATCCGCCACGACCGGCCGGACGTGCGCGACAGCGTCGGCGCCCAGCACGGCCTCACCGCCGACCCGCGCAGCGGCTTCATCGCCCACCTGCCCGACTCCTGGCAGCCCGACGCCCCCAGCTACCTGGAAGTGGAAACCACCGACGGCCAGATCGCCCATCGCGGCCTCAACCCGCCCCGGCTGCGCGGGATGGAGGCGATCCGCTTCCTCGCCGACCGCGTCAACGTCCGCTACAATGCCGTACCGCCGGCCTTCGACCACGTGCTCGGCCCGAGCATCACGGCACTCAACGCCGCCCGCCTGCAAACCCGCCCGGTGGTGCAAACCATCGCCTTCGGTCCGCAGCCGCAAACCCCGGCGCTGTCAGTCATCGTCACCCTCTACGGCCGGCTGGACTTCATGGAATACCAGTTCGCCCTGCTCTCCCGCCACACCCCGGCCTTCCCGGTCGAATACCTCTACGTGCTCGACGACCCCACCCTGCGCTGGGACGCCGAAAACCTCGCCGCCTCGATCTACCAGCGCTTCCGCATCCCGCTGCGCCTGCTGCTGCTGGACCGCAACATGGGCTACGCCCCGGCCAACAATATCGGCCTCGCCGAAGCAAGCGGCGCCAACATCTGCTTCCTCAACTCCGACGTCTTCCCCGCCACCCCCGACTGGATGGAACGGCTCTCCGCCCGCCTGGCCGAAAACCCCACCCTCGGCGCCGTCGGCCCGCTGCTGGTGTTCGAGGACGGCTGCGTCCAGCACCAGGGCATGCACTTCGAGCGCATCCCGGTGATGGGCAACTGGCACTTCCCCATCCACCAACGCAAAGGCTGGCGCCCCCCCGCCGAACGCGGCCTGCAGCCAGCCGACGCCATCACCGGCGCCTGCCTGATGCTCCCCCGCGCCCTCGCCCTCGAACTCGGCGGCTTCGACGAAGCCTACCTGATCGGCGATTTCGAGGACGCCGATCTCTGCCTGAAACTGCGCGCCCGCGGCCTGTCCTGCGCCGTCGACCTCGACACCACGCTCTACCACCTGGAACGCCAGTCGCAGACCGGCCCCGAACAGCTCTGGCGCCGCAACCTCACCCTGTTCAACGCCTGGCTGCACGAACGCCGCTGGGCCGCAACCCTCGCCGAACTCGACCCGCCATGCCCCGCCTGCTAATCCTCTCCAACAGCCACCCCGCGGTCTCCCACGGCGGCTCCGAACTCGCCGCCTGGCGCCTGTTCGAGCAGTTCCGCGCCCGCAAGGACTGGGACACCTGGCTACTCGGCTGCGGCCGCGAACCCGCAGCAGGCCGCCTCGGCAGCGCCATCAGCCAGCCGTTCTCCGACCGCGAATTCCTCTACGCCGCCGGCGGCTTCGACTGGTTCAAATTCGCCAACACCGACGAAACCTTCCCCGCCGCCTTCGAGGCCGTGCTGCGCGACACCCAGCCCGACATCCTGCACTTCCACCACTACATGAATTTCGGCGTCGAAGCCTTTCTGATCGCCCGCCGAATCCTGCCAAACGTCCGCATCGTGCTGACCCTTCACGAATTCCAGGCGATCTGCAACCACATGGGCCAGATGGTCACCAGGCCCGACCTATCACTCTGCTACGCCGCCTCGCCGCGCGCCTGCAACCGCTGCTACCCCGACATCCCCCGCGCCGACTTCTTCCTGCGCAACACCTACCTGCACCGCTTCTTCGCCCTGGTCGACCAGTTCATCGCCCCCAGCCACTTCCTCGCCACCCGCTTCGTCGAATGGGGCATCCCCGCCGAAAAAATGGCAGTCATCGAAAACGTCATCGCCGAACCCGCCCCCGGCCCCACCACCCCCCGCACCCCAGACGGCCTGCTGCGCCTCGGCTTCTTCGGCCAGATCACCCCGCTGAAAGGCATCTCGGTGCTGCTCGCCGCCGCCGCCCACCTGCACAGCGAAGGCGCCCCGATCAGCTTCGACATCCACGGCGACTGCTCCAGCCAGCAACCCGAATTCCAGGCCGAATTCCGCGCCATGCTGGCCGAAGCCGGCCCCAACGTCCGCTTCCACGGCCCCTACGACAACCAGCGCGTCGATGCCCTGATGCGCGGCTGCGACGCCATCCTTGTCCCCTCGGTGTGGTGGGAAAATTCGCCGGTGGTCATCCAGGAAGCCCTGCGCAACCGCCGCCCGGTGATCTGCTCGGACATCGGCGGCATGGCCGAAAAAATCCGCCCCGCCCAGGACGGCTTCCACTTCCGCATGGGCAACGCCCTCGCCCTGGCCACCCTGCTCCGCCACCTCGCCACCGACCGCACGCAGTTGGACACATTGCAAGCCACCATGCGCCAGCCGCCCTCGGCAAACGAGGTGGTGAAGGCGCATGTGGCGCTGTATAAGCAAGGAAGCAGCGCTTTTTTGAAAAAAAGCGCGCAAAAAACTTCATCCCCTGGAGTCTCGGATCGCGGTCCGGACTCCAGGGAATAAAAAGTTTTTTTGCTTCTTTTTGTTCACAAAAAGAATACTTTCTCACACAAACAACCGCCGCCTCAGGCTGATGGCTGCGGCACTCAAAGCCCGGAACGCCGCATCATCGCCTCGGGATACCGGTCACCCTGCACCTTGAAACCGGAAGACAGGCGGTCAACCTCGGCAAACTCGTCAGGCGTGAGTTGCACGTCAAGCGCGTCAAGATTCTCATCCAGGCGCGAGACCTTGCTCGTGCCGAAAAGCGGCACAATCCACTGCTCTTTCGCCAACAGCCAGGCAAGTGCGATCTGCCCAGGGTGCGGATTCCGACGATGCCGCCCACTTATTCCGAGATGATCGCGCCCACCATTC
>JBEPTZ010000056.1:0-27743 GCA_041691815.1 Rhodospirillales bacterium
ACACCAGCGTGACGCCGAGCGCCACCTTCGACCAGATGCCGAGGCCGAACCACAGCGTGAAGATCGGCGCCAGCACCACGCGGGGCAGCGCGTTGGCGCCCTTCACGTAGGGGTCGAACACCGCCGCCAGCCGCGGCTTGCGGGCGAACCAGAAGCCGAAAACGATGCCGCCGAGCGAGCCGATGATGAACGCCAGTGCGGATTCTTCCAGCGTGATCCACAAATTGTACCAGATGCTGCCTTCCTTGAACCACTCGACGATCTGGCTGGCGACACCGGCCGGGGTGGCGAAGAAGAAGGCGATGTTCTTCGGGTCGCCGATCAGCGTGGTGGTCGCGGCGATGTGCCAGAACAGCACCACGCCCACCGCGATGCCGATCTGGGTGGCCAGCAGGCCGAGCCGCTTCATGACAGCGCCTCCGCCGCCGGCGCCTCGCCGTAGGTCTTCAGCACCTCGGTCTTCAGCATCTGCCAGATATCCCGATGGGTGGTCTGGAAGGCGGCTTCCAGCTTGATCTCGCTGATGTCGCGCGGGCGGGGCAGCGGGATCGGGAAGTTGCCGATGACGCGCGCCGCCGGGCCGGCCGACATGATCACCACCCGGTCGGCCAGCGAGATCGCCTCCTCCAGGTCGTGGGTGACGAACAGCACCGCCTTGCGGTCCTCGCTCCACAGCCGCAGCAGCAGGTCGCCCATGATCAGCCTGGTCTGCGCGTCGAGCGGGCCGAACGGCTCGTCCATCAGGATGATCTGCGGGTCGCGGATCAGCACCTGCGCCAGCGCCACACGCTTGCGCTGGCCGCCGGAGAGCATGTGCGGATAGCGGTCGGCGAACGGCCCCAGCCCGACGCGGACCAGCCAGGCGGCGGCGCGGCGGCGGGCCTCGGCGCGCGACGTGCCGGTGACCTCCAGGCCGATGGCGACGTTCTGCAGCGCGGTCTTCCACGGCATCAGCGCGTCCTGCTGGAACAGGTAGCCGGATTGGCGGTTGAGCCCGGCGAGCGGCTGGCCGAACACTTCCACCGCCCCGGCGGCCGGGGTCAGCAGGCCGGCGGAGGCGTTCAGCAGGGTGGATTTGCCGCAGCCGGTGGGGCCGACGATGGCGACGAATTCGTTGGCGCCGACGGTGAGATTGGCCCGGTCGACCGCATGAAAGCGCTGCTTGCCGGCGACATCGAACACGATCGACACGCCGGACAGCCGGATGGCGGGCGCGAGGGACGGGGCGTCGGCAGTCGACAGCGATTCCGCGCTCACCCTGGCGTCCCTCCTTTCTTCCTGTCCTAGTATCGGCGGGGCAGGGGGCTGGCAAGGGCGCGGCAATGTACAGTTGCATTGCAGCGGGGCGGCAACCAGACCTTGCCGGTTTTTCGGCGGGCTGATACACAACGTCCGGCTGATCGTCATAAATGGCTATGATATCAATGTATAAGCGTCAATTTCTTGTACTGAACCGCAGCGTGTCATCCGCTGCACGGCATGCCCGGCTGGTTCGGCGCAGCCGGTAACATGGCGGGCATCACACAGTTCATGGCGAACGCAACCCTGCATCTGCATCGGCACGACCTGCCGGCCGACCTCGATCTTGGCCCGGTGGTGGCCGTCGATACCGAGACCATGGGCCTCGACCCGCGCCGCGACCGGCTGTGCCTGGTGCAGCTTTCGGCCGGCGACGGCCAGGCGCATATGGTGCAGATCGTGCCGCCGGAGCTCGGCGGCCGCGGTGCCGATTGCCCCAACCTGAAGCGCCTGATGAGCGACCCCGGCGTGGTCAAGCTGATGCATTTCGCCCGCTTCGATGTCGGCACGCTGCAGAAAGCGCTCGGCATCCGCGTTGCGCCGGTGAAATGCACCAAGATCGCCGCCAAGCTGGTCCGCACCTTCACCGACCGGCACGGCCTCAAGGATTTGTGCCGCGAACTGCTCGGCGTCGACCTGTCCAAGCAGCAGCAGACCTCCGACTGGGGTGCGGCCGAGCTTTCCTCCGAGCAACTCGCCTACGCCGCGTCGGACGTGCTGTATCTGCACGCGCTGTGGGAGCGGCTGGAGGGCCTGCTGCGCCGCGAGGGGCGGCTGGAACTGGCCGAGGAATGCTTTGCCTTCCTGCCGGCGCGCGGCCGGCTCGATGTGCTGGGCTGGGACCAGCCGGATATCTTCGCCCACTGAGCAGCACCCATTGCTGCCATGCTGTTGTCGCTTTTGCGCCATATCCCCATGTGAGGGGCGCGCTTGACCGTGATCGCCGGCTGTCCCAGACAACAGGGCCAGACAGGGCAGGCGGTGTCTCCCGCGTTTTCGCCGACACCGCACCGAACGGACCCGACCGCCATGACTGCCGCCGCCACGCTTGACCAGGACATCGAGACCGCGCGCGCCGTGCTGGCCACCGAGGCCGAGGGCTTGCATGCGCTGGCCGCCGCCCTCGATGGCGGCTTCCCCCGCGCGGTCGATCTGCTGTTGGGCGCCACCGGCCGGGTGGTGGTGTCCGGTATGGGCAAGTCCGGCCACATCGCCCGCAAGATCGCCGCCACCCTGGCCTCCACCGGCACCCCGGCGCTGTTCGTCCACCCGGCCGAGGCCAGCCACGGCGATCTCGGCATGATCGTGCCGGGCGACGCGGTGCTGGCGCTGTCCAATTCCGGCGAGACCGCCGAACTGGCCGACCTGATCGCCCATGCCAGCCGCTTCGGCCTGCCGCTGGTGGCGATCACCGGGCGGGCCGGCAGCACGCTGGCCACCGCCGCTACCGTCGCGCTGGTGCTGCCGCCGGCGCGCGAGGCCTGCCCGCTGGGGCTGGCGCCGACCACCAGCACGACGATGCAACTCGCACTCGGCGACGCGCTGGCGGTGGCGCTGGTTAGTAGGCGTGGCTTCGGCGCCGCCGATTTCCGCAAGTTCCACCCCGGCGGCAAGCTCGGCGCCCAGCTCCGGCGGGTGCGCGACCTGATGCACACCGGCGCCGCCCTGCCGCTGGCCACCCCGGCGACGCCGATGCCGGACGCCCTGGTGCTGATGACCGAAAAGCGCTTCGGCTGCCTCGGCGTGGTCAACGACGCCGGCCGGCTGGTCGGCATCATGACCGACGGCGACCTGCGCCGCGCCATGGGCCCCGACCTGCTGGCCCGCGAGGTCGCCGCGGTGATGACCCCGAGCCCGCGCACCATCGGCCCGGAGGCGCTGGCCGCCGAGGCGCTGCACCTGATGAACGCCCGCGAACGGCCGATCACCGCCCTGTTCGTGGTCGATGCCGCCGGCCGCCCGGCCGGCATCCTGCATATCCACGACCTGCTGCGCGCCGGGGTCGCATGAACGTGGCGCGCCGGCCCAGTTCGCCCGAAGCGGGTCCGCCCGAAGCGGAGCACAACAGCGCCGCATCGCACCGGCTGGACGGGGTGGCGCCGCGCCCGGTGCGCGGCGGCTCGCATGCCCGCCGCCGGCTGTTCGTTAGCCTGGCCAAGCGGCTGCTGCCGCTGGTGGCGGTGGCGCTGCTGGCGCTGGTGGCGCTGTGGCCGGAATTCTCCAGCCAGCTGGAGCAGGGCCGCTTCAGCTACCATGTCGGCACTGCCGCACCCGAGGGCGGGGCGCTGACCGATGCGCGTTATCGCGGCGTCGACCAGCAGGGCCGGCCGTTCACCGTCACCGCCTCGATGGCCCGCCAGGTCAGCCAGGAGCGCGCCGATCTCACCGACCCGAAGGGCGACATCACACTCGGCTCCGACGGCTGGATGATGGTGCAGGCCAAAAAGGGCGTGTACATGCAGCACAGCAACCGGCTGGACCTCTCGGGCGACGTGACGCTGTATCGCGACGACGGCACCACGCTCACCACCGACGCGGTGACGCTCGATCTGGCCGCCGGTGCGGCATCCAGCGGCGACCGGGTGCATGTGGAGGGGCCGTTCGGCACGCTGGACGCCCAGGGCTTCACCGTGCTGGATCGCGGCGCGGTGACGCAGTTCACCGGGCCGGGGCGGCTGGTGCTGAACGGAGGGACGAAATGAACCGGCGGTCGCTGCTGCTTCTCGCCATGCTCGGGCTGCTGGCCGGCGCCGCGCCGCAGCATGCCGCGGCCCAGGCGCTGGACCTGTCGAGCGGCGGGCCGGTGGAGGTGACCGCGCGCGGCGGCTTCGAATGGCGCGATGCCGAGCATGTGGTGATCGCCGAGGGCGACGCCCGCGCGGTGCGCGGCGAGGTGACCATCACCGCCGACCGCCTGCTGGCCTATTACCGTAAGAAGCCCGACGCCACGCCCGCGCCGGCCGCGGCCAAAACCGATGTTGCCGGCGGCGTGCTGGGCGGCGACTCCGGCGGCAACGAGATCTTCCGGTTGGAGGCGCAGGGCCATGTGCGCATCTTCACCAAAACCGACGAGGCGGTGGGCGACAACGCCGTCTACGACATCGACCAGGCGGTGATGGTGATGACCGGCAAGGCGCTCAAACTGACCACCCCGCAGCAGGTGATGACCGCCCGCGACAGCCTGGAATACTGGGCGCAGAAGCGCATGGCGGTCGGCCGCGGCAACGCCGTGGTGGTCACCGCCGATGGCCGCCGGCTGGCCGCCGACGTGCTGGTCGCCTATCTCGCGGCGCCGGATGCCAACGCGCCGAAGCCGCCGCCCGGCCAGTCCGCGGGCGCCCAGGACCAGACAGCGGGCAAGCTCGACCGCATCGAGGCGTTCGGCAATGTCGGGGTGCGCACCGCCACCGACACCGCGCGCGCCGATCGCGGCATCTATGTTGATGCAACCGGCATGGCCAGGTTGATCGGCCAGGTCCGCATCACCCACGGCCAGAACCAGATCAACGGCCCGGCCGCAGATGTGAACATGCAGACCGGGGTCGCGCATATCGTCTCCAACCCGCAGGCCGGCCCGGACGGCCGGGTGCAGGGGCTGATCGTGCCCGAGGACGCCAAGAAGGGCATGACGCCGCCCGGCGTTGCGCCCCCCGGCAAGTCGCCAGTTGCACCAAAACCAGGGAGTGCCCGGCCATGACCGATCTGCGGGTGGTGCAGGGCGGCGCCGGGCTGGTGGCCAGCGGCGTCGGCAAGACCTATCGCAAGCGCCCGGTGGTGCGCAACGTCTCGCTCAGCCTGAAGCGCGGCGAGGCGGTCGGCCTGCTCGGCCCGAACGGCGCCGGCAAAACCACCACCTTCTACATGATCGTCGGCCTGGTGCGCCCGGATACCGGCTCGATCAGCCTGGACGGCGAGGACATCACCACGCTGCCGATGTATCGCCGCGCCCGGCTCGGCATCGGCTACCTGCCGCAGGAGGCCAGCGTGTTCCGCGGCCTCAATGTCGAGCAGAACGTGATGGCCGCCCTTGAGGTCACCGAGCCGGACGCCGACCGCCGCGAGAACATGCTGGCCGAATTGCTGGCCGAATTCGGCATCGGCCATCTGCGCCGCACCCCGGCCCTGGCGCTGTCGGGCGGCGAGCGGCGGCGGGTGGAGATCGCCCGGGCGCTGGCCACCCGCCCCAGCTACATCCTGCTCGACGAACCGCTGGCCGGCATCGACCCGATCGCGGTCGGCGAAATCCGCGACCTGGTCTCGCACCTCAAGCATCGCGGCCTCGGCGTGCTGATCACCGACCACAACGTGCGCGAGACGCTCGGCATCATCGACCGCGCCTATATCATGCATGACGGCCAGGTGATGATGGAAGGCGAGCCCGGCGCGGTGGTGGCCGACGAGAATGTGCGGCGGGTCTATCTGGGCGAACGCTTCACGTTATAGTGCGACTCGCGGCGCAGCACGATTCTTGCTTGCAACTTCGGCGCGGCCGGGCTGCACTGCCCGCAGCGCGGGACCTCTCGCGCTGATCGACCGGTAATCGCAAGAGGCAGACCCCGCGTTCATGGCTATCGGCCCCCGCCTGGACCTTCGCCAGTCCCAGACCCTGGTGATGACGCCGCAACTGCAGCAGGCGATCAAGCTGCTGCAGTTCTCCAACGTCGAGGTGGCCGCCTTCGTCGAGCAGGAACTGGAACGCAACCCGCTGCTGGAGCGTGACGAGCGCGGCGACGACCCGGCGCCGGAGCGCCCGGCACCCGACCAGGCACCACCGCAAGCCAGCGGCGACCAGCCGATGCCCGGGGTTGCCGAGACCCTCAGCGACGAAAGCGGCCAGATCGCCAGCAACGCGCTGGATGCCGAGGGCGCCGAGAGCTACGACCCCGGCGGCGCATCCGATGGCGGCCGCGGCGCCGGCCCCGGCTTCGAGGGCGACGAGCGCGGCATCGAGGACATCGCCGAGAGTGCCGCAACCCTGCGCGAGCATCTCGGCGAGCAGTTGCGGCTGTCCTTCGCCGACGCCACCGACCGGCTGATCGGCGCCTACCTGATCGCCCTGCTGGAGCCAAGCGGCCGGCTCTCGGCGACCTCCGAGGCGCTGGCCCAGGCGATGGGCGCGCCGGTCGAGCGCGTCGAGGCGGTGCGCCAGCAGATGCGGCACTTCGACCCCACCGGCATGTTCGCCCGCGACCTGCGCGAGTGCCTGGCGGCGCAACTGGCGGAGAACAACCGGCTGGACCCGGCGATGGCGGCATTGCTGGACAACCTGGAACTGCTGGCCCGCCGCGAGCACCGGCAACTGATGCAACTCTGCGGGGTCGACGCCGCCGACCTCACCGACATGATCGCCGAACTGCGCCGGCTGGACCCCAAGCCGGGGGCCAACTGGGACGCCACGCCGCCGCAGCCGGTGGTGCCCGACGTGCTGCTGCGCGCCGGCCCGGATGGCGAGTGGCTGCTGGAACTGAACCCGGAGACCATGCCGCGGCTGCTGGTCAACCACAGCTTCACCGCCCAGGTGCTGCCGCGCGCCAGCAAGGACGACAGGCTGTTCCTGTCCGACAAGCTGGCCACCGCCACCTGGCTGGTCAAATCGCTGCAACAGCGGGCGCAGACCATCCTGAAGGTGGCCAGCGAGATCGTGCGCTGGCAGGACGGCTTCTTCCGCCACGGCGTCAGCCACCTGCGGCCGCTGATCCTGCGCGAGATCGCCGAGGCGGTGGAAATGCACGAAAGCACGGTCAGCCGGGTAACATCGAACAAATATATCGCCACGCCGCGCGGCATTTACGAACTTAAATATTTTTTTACAACTGCCATACAATCCAGCAGCGGCGGCGAAAGTCATTCGGCGGAAGCCATAAGGCACCGTATTCGCGCCCTGGTGGCCGCCGAGACTGCCGCCGATATTCTCTCCGACGATGCGATCGTTGCATCGCTGCGCAACGAGGGCGTGGACATCGCACGGCGAACCGTGGCCAAATACCGCGATGCGCTGCGCATCCCAAGTTCGGTGCAGCGCAAACGGGAGAAGGCCGTGCCGGCCTGAACCAACCCGCTCCCTGGCAACAGGCGGTGGGCACCCGGCAGCCGGCAGGCGGTCCCGAACCAGGACGTGAGGAAGGGCTTATGCAGATCACGGTTTCGGGCAAACAGGTCGAACTGTCAGACGCGCTGCAGACGCGCGTTGCCCAGCAACTCGAGACGATTGCAGGCAAGTATTTCGACCATGCGCTGCAGGCCAAAGTCACCTTTGGCCGCGCCCGCAGCTTTTTCACCTGCGACATCAACGTGCATGCCTCGCGCGGCCTGATCCTGCGCGGCGAGGGCGAAGCCGCTGACGCCAACAGCGCCTTCGACGATGCCGCCGAACATATCGCCAAGCGCCTGCGCCGCTACCGCCGCCGGGTGAACGAACACGCCCGCGACGTTGCCGGCCGCGAACGGCCGCAGGCGGCGCGGCAGTATATCCTGCATCAGGAGGAAGAGGAGCAGGGCCAGGACAGCGCCGCCGGCGTGGTGCAGGCGGTCACCTACGCCACGGTGATCGCCGAGGCGCCGACCGAGATTTCGGTGTTGAGCGTCAGCGACGCGGTGATGCGGATGGATCTGGCCGACCAGCCGGTGATGATGTTCCGCAACAGCACCAGCGGCGAGCTGAACGTGGTGTATCGCCGCAGCGACGGCAATATCGGCTGGATCGACCCGGCCGCCGCCTGAGCAGCTGATCACCGGCCGGGAGCACGGCTCCCGGCCGGTGCTACCGCTTTATCACTGCACCAGTGCCGCCAGCATCTCGTGCTGGGCGATCGCCGCCAGCGCCACATCCTGGTCGGCCGCCACCGCCATCGGCGTGCCGTCGGCGGCATGGATGGCGAAGGCCGGCGCGCCGTTCACCATCACCGGCTTCACATAGGCGATCTGCGACACGCCCAGGTTGCTGAATTCGGCTGTGGACAGCTTGCGGATATTGAAGCTGCCAGTCTTGAAGCCGTCGGTCGGGATCATGGTTTCGTCGGTCATCTCAGGTCTCCTGTTCTGCGGCGCCGGTTGCGGCCGCCGCGTCGTGGGCATTCCCCACCGTCAGGCTTCCGGCTCGCCTTCCACCAGATGCCCGTTGCCGCTGCCTTTGCCGGTCTGGGTGATGCGGATGGTCTTCACCTTGGCGTCCGGCTGCGGCCGGGCAAGGTCAATATGAAGCAGCCCGCTATCCAGCCAGGCGCCGCGCACCTCGATCCCTTCGGCCAGCACGAAGGCGCGCTGGAACTGCCGTGCCGCGATGCCGCGATGCAGGAACACGCGGTCCTGGCTGTCGTCGGTCTGCCGGCCGCGGATCACCAGTTGGTTGTCTTCCTGGGTGATCTGCAGGTCGTCCATGGTGAAGCCGGCCACCGCCAGCGTGATGCGCAGCAGCGTCGGGCCGGTCTGCTCGATGTTGTACGGCGGGTAGCCGTCCGACGAGGTCTTGGCGGCACGTTCGAGCATCTGCTCGAGATGATCGAAGCCAAGGAACATCGGGGACGTGAACATACGGCCGGTCATCGCGGGCCTCCTCCTACGAGCGAAGCAGCGCCGGGCCCCGCTATGGCGACCCGACCACTGCTATTTTGGCCGACCGGGCCGCGGTTGCAAGCCCCCCGAGCGACGCAAGCGACGATGCAAGCAGGTGGAATGCGACGACGCATGTTGATCCCACCGCGCCCCGCCGCTAAATGCGTGCCATGGCCATGTCCGCCCCCACCGCGCCCGCCCCCCCGCCCGACCTGCCGGCGGGAGCCGCCGAGCCGCTGCCGATCCTGATCGCCCCCAACGCGATCCTGAAATCCCGCGCCCGCGCGGTGGCGCCGGCCGACGCCGACACCGTGCGCGCGCTCATCCCGCGCATGTTCACCACCATGTATCGCGCCCCCGGCATCGGCCTGGCGGCACCCCAGGTCGGCGTCCGGCTGCGGCTGACCGTGGTCGACCTGATGCCCAACGACGCCCGCGCGCCGATCGTGCTGGTGAACCCCGAGGTGATCGCCGCCAGCACCGAGCTTGCGACCCGCGAGGAGGGCTGCCTGTCGCTGCCCAACCAATACGCCGACGTCACCCGCCCGGCCCGGGTCAAGGTGCGCTATTACGACCAGACCGGCGCCCGGAAAGAGATTGAGGCCGACGGCCTGCTGGCGGTCTGCCTGCAGCACGAGATCGACCATCTCGACGGCGTGCTGTTCGTCGACCACATCTCGGCGCTGAAGCGCAACATGCTGATGCGCAAGCTGGCCAAGGAAATCCGCCTCAAGGACGCCTGAGCCGATGCGCATCGCCTTCATGGGCAGCCCGGATTTCGCGGTGCCGGCGCTGCGGGCACTGCACGCCGCCGGGCATGACATCGCCGCGGTCTACTGCCAGCCCCCCCGCCCGGCCGGCCGCGGCCACGGCCTGCGCCGCTGCCCGGTGCACGAGGCGGCGCTGGCGCTGGCGCTGCCGGTCCGCACCCCCGCCGGCCTGCGCCGCGACGAGGCCGAACACGCCGCCTTCGCCGCCCTGGCGCTCGACGCCGCGGTGGTCGCCGCCTACGGCCTGATCCTGCCGCAGTCGATGCTCGACGCCCCCACACGCGGCTGCCTCAACATCCATGCCAGCCTGTTGCCCCGCTGGCGCGGCGCCGGCCCGATCCAGGCGGCGATCCTGGCCGGCGACGCCGAGACCGGCATCACCGTGATGCAGATGGACGCCGGGCTGGACACCGGCCCGATGCTGCTGCGTGAGGCGGTGCCCATCACCGCCACCACCACCACCGCCGCCCTGCACGACGCCCTTGCCGAACTCGGCGCCCGCCTCATCCTGCGCGCGCTGACGGAAAACCCGTGCGCCATCCCGCAGCCGGAAACCGGCGCCAGCTACGCCCCGAAACTCAGCCGCGCCGACGCCCCGCTCGACTGGACGCAGGACGCCACCACGCTGGATCGCCGGGTCCGGGCGCTGAACCCCTGGCCCGGCACCACCACCACGCTGGACGGCGCGCCGCTGAAAATCCTTGCCGCCAGCCCCGAACCCGGCCCCAGCCTGCCTGGCAAGCTCCCGCCCGGCACCCTGCTCGACGCCCGCCTGCTGGTCGCCTGCGGCACCGGCGCGCTGCGCCTGCAACGCGTGCAATCCCCCGGCCGCGCCGCGCTGGACGCCGCCGCCTTCCTGCGCGGCCATCCGCTCGCCGCCGGCACCAGGCTGGGCTGATGCCCCGCTACGCGCTCGAACTGGAATGGGACGGCAGCGGCCTCACCGGCTGGCAGCGCCAGAAAGACGGCCTCTCGGTCCAGCAGATCCTGGAAGCCGCCGCCACCCGCCTCGCCCTCGCGCTGCCGGTCGCAGCCGTCGCCGCCGGCCGCACCGATGCCGGCGTGCATGCCGAGGCGATGGTCGTCCAACTCGACCTCGACCGCGCCATGCCGCCGGAGAAACTCCGCGACGCGCTGAACTTCCACCTGCTGCCGCACCCGGTGGTGGTGCTGCGCGCCGCCGCCGCCGCCGCCGGCTGGCACGCCCGCTTCTCCGCCATCGGCCGCGCCTACCGCTACCGCATCCTCGACCGCCCCTCTCGCCCGGCGCTGCTCGCCGGCCAGGTCTGGCACACGATCCACCCGCTCGACGCCGCCGCGATGCACATCGCCGCGCAATCGCTGCTCGGCCACCACGATTTCACCAGCTTCCGCGCCACCGCCTGCCAGGCCAAATCGCCGGTCCGCACCCTCGACCAGCTGAGCGTCACCCGCTACGGCGAGCTGGTGGAGATCATCGCCGAAGCCCGCAGCTTCCTGCACCACCAGGTGCGCAACATCGCCGGCACGCTGACCCTGGTCGGCGAAGGCCGCTGGCCGATCGCCCGCGTCGCCGAGGCGCTGGCCGCCCGGAACCGCGCCGCCGCCGGCCCCACCGCCGCCGCCTGCGGCCTCAGCCTCACCGCCGTGCGCTATCCCACCGACCCGTTCGGCTGAGCGCCCGCCTCGGCGGCCTTGAATCCGCCCGCGCTTTGTCCGCAAACTGCCGCCCATCCAAGGAGGGCGCCGCGATGCAGATCACCCAGACCCACCCCATTTTCACCGCCGAAGTCGCTGACCTCGACCTGCGCCAGCCGCTCACGCCCACCCAGGCCGCCGAGGTGGAAGCCGCGATGGACCGCTACGGCGTGCTGATCTTCCACGACCAGGACGTCACCGACGACCAGCAGAAAGCCTTCGCGCGCAATTTCGGCACCCTGGAATTCGCCACCGGCAACATCCAGACCAACGACGAGCGCCGCATCCCGTTCGACATGGCCGACATCTCCAACCTCGACCGCGACAACAAGCTGTTCGCCCGCGACGACCGCCGCCGCATGTTCAACCTCGGCAACCTGCTCTGGCACAGCGACAGCAGCTTCAAGCCGACCCCGGCGAAATTCTCCGCCCTCTCCGCCCGCGCCATCCCCACAACCGGCGGCGACACCCAGTTCGCCGACATGCGCGCCGCCTACGACGCGCTCGACGACGCCACCCGCGCCGAGATCGCCGACCTCGTCACCCACCACTCGCTGATCTACTCGCGCGGCCTGCTCGGGTTCGCCGAATTCACCGCCGATGAAAAACAGAAATTCGCCCCGGTCCGCCAGCGCCTGGTCCGCGCCAACCGCAGCACCGGCCGCAAATCGATCTACCTGTCCTCACACATCGGCGAGATCGAAGGCATGCCCCGTCCGGAGGGGATGGCGCTGATCCGCGACCTGATGGAGCACGCCACCCGGCCCGAATTCGTCTACACCCACCGCTGGCGCCTGCACGACATCGTCATGTGGGACAACCGCCAGACCATGCACCGCGCCCGCCGCTACAACGACACCGGCGAGGTCCGCGACATGCGCCGCACCACGGTGGAAGACATCGCGCCGACGCTGCAACAGGCTGCCTGAGGCCCAGCGAGAGACCTTCCGTCCAAAGCAAGATTGACATGGCGCCGGGGAGGCGGGGAGAAGCAAGGGCTGCCTCCAGCAGACTAGCGCCGTGGTCGGGCTGGCGATGGCGAGCCGGGTGAGTATGGGTTGGTCGGGGTATTGGCAGCGGGCGCAGAACTAGCGCTGGAACATTGGTTCCTGACGCTGAGTGGTGATAGGATAGAAGGCGGTGGTCGGGTGGTGCCCGAGTCGCCGGAAACAGCGGCCACCGCTGGCCGTGTGCGTAACCCCTATACGCGGCACAGAGGTGGCTGTGCAATTAGTATCGGCGACAGGACATAATAACAATCAATGAAGACGGCGTGGAGTATTTCGGTAACAAGCGTCGGGATTGGGCTTGCAGTCGGTCCCATTTTGATGAAAGGCACGTCATCAATTTCGCACTGGGGAGCATGCCTATCCTTCCTTTCGCCGGCTTTATTGTTAGCCGTAGTAACCTTTATGTGGCTGTATAAAAGAACTGACCGAGATTGGACTGTATGGCTGCGTGCGGCCGGTATATTAGCGTATGTGCTGGGGCTAACGCCAATTCTGATCTGGACTGCTTGGCCGGTGGCCAATGCGGAGATGCTGCCCCCTTCAATTAATGGAAACGGCAACTGCATCAACATTGGACCGTCTCAAGGCCCGCAAACTAATAACTGCTCGACAATCGTAAACCCACCACCACCGCGCAATCCTTCGATGCTGTATCTGCCGAATGGCGAACAGGTTGGCAACGTTTCCGGCATTCATCCCTCATCGGATATGACAACCGTTAAATTCGACCGAATTAATGTCCCCGACAATTTTCCGTGGGGTGGAATAGTCAAAATTCAGCATGTTACAATCTCTTGTGAGAAACCCAGCGGGGGCGACTCCGGTCGCATCGAAGGATTCGGATTGCCGATTAATTCATATTGGACTGTAACCTGTAAGGTCCTTGGACCTGCGTAGTAATCTGCCACCACAGCAATTCCACCAGGCCGGCGCACCCTACCCCTGCTTCGTGCCATCTCCGCGTTACCTAAGCTCCCAACTACCACCCGACATCAGGCCGGCTCAGAATCCGCCGCGCAATCTCGCCTAGGCCAACGTGTGATGGGTCGCCTTCCCGTCTCCAATCCCCTTCGTCGCAAAGGCCTGAATGGCGATGCGACCGCGCCCACAGGCTGGCCGCCCCCTCTGCCTGAGCGGCGGGGGGCAGCGCGCATGGGTTGGTCCAGTGCATGCGGTATAACAGAAGAACCGCGCGCCAGCGGCCTCCGTTTCGCGGTGGCGGCTGCTACATGATACTGGAAAAGAGGCGAACGGCAGAAGGCAGAGACGTGTCGTCTCTCACTATTGCTACAGATCCTCATTGCTACAGATCCTCCTTGAACGCCGATCACTCGTCCGCCCAGCCGCCGGTCAGGCGCCGGCCGCCCAGCCCAGCAGAGGGTTACGCTGCGCCACCGCCTGCCGCGCCAGCCAGCCATCCAGCCCCCACACCTGCCCGGCCCGACTGGCGATCAGCAGCCCGAGCACCAGCGCATCGATCACGTGCTCATCGACCAGAAAGTTGGTGGTGTCGCTGACATAGGGAAAATCCAGATGCGCCATCCAGTACAGCACCATCAGCCCGATCGCCGCGATCGAACTCACCCGCACCAGCAGTCCTGCCAGCAGCGAGAGCCCGATCAGCAGGTGTCCGTACTCCACCAGGAACGAGATCGTCGGCGCCACCGCCGGCGCGGCGAACAGCGCAAAGAAGCCGTGAAAGGTCTTGCTGGTGCCGAGAAAACTGCTGACGCTCCACCCCGGCACCAGCACCTGATGCGATGCCGCGTAGAGAAACACCCAGGCCAGGCTGAGCCGCAGCAGCAGGATCAGCGAACGCTCCGAAGCAGTCCCAGACATTTCCGCCTCCATTGCCTAACGCAACGCAATGCTACGGATATTTGCAGCCGGCGAATTGATCCCACGCAACAACCGGCGCTTTCATCTCCGTGCCTTCGTGTCTTTGTGGTGAATCTTCTTCCTTGCCTACCCGGGCGCGCCCGCCAATGAGTGCCGCCGGCAAAGAGCGAGATTGACATGGCGGCGGGGAGACGGGGAGAAGCAAGTGGCGCCGCTGCTCTCCCTCTTCGCCTCTACGTCTCTTTGTGATCTTGCCTGCCTTCTTCTCCGATCCGGCAAGCAAGCCAGTTAACAAAGAGACGGAGAGGTGAAGCGCAGCAAGGCAAGTTACTCCCGTCTCCCCGCCTCCACGTGAACCTTCCTTGCCTACCCGCGCTCCGCCGCCTTCACCGCCCCCCATGCCGCCTCCATCTCCGCCAGCGTCGCCTCCGCCGCACTCATCCCGCGCGCCGCCAGCGCCGCCTCCACGCCGCTGAACCGCCGGGCGAACTTCAGATTCGCATGCCGCAGGCAGGCCTCCGGGTCCAGCTCCAGCTTGCGCGCCAGATTGGCCAGCACGAACAGCAGATCGCCCACCTCGTCCTGCAACCGCGCCCGATCCACCCGGGCCAGTTCGGCGCGAACCTCGGCCGCCTCCTCGTCCAGTTTGTCCAGCACCGCGGCGGCATCCGGCCAGTCGAACCCCACCCGCGCCGCCCGCGCGGTCAGCTTGGCCGCCCGGGTCAGCGCCGGCAGCCCGACGGCTATGCCGTCCAGCGTGCCGGCCTCGGCCCGCACCGCCCGCTCGGCGGCTTTCTGCGTCTCCCAGGCGCGCGCCTGCATCCCGGCATCGCGCGCCGCCGCTTCGCCGAACACATGCGGATGCCGCCGCACCATCTTGTCGGCAATCGCCCGGGCGACCTCGGCGAAGCCGAACCGCCCCTGCTCCTCGGCCATCCGGGCATGGAACACCACCTGGAACAGCAGGTCGCCCAGCTCGTCCGGCAACGCGGCAAAATCCCGCCGCGCGATGGCATCCGCCACCTCATAGGCTTCCTCGATGGTGTACGGCGCGATGCTGTCGAAATCCTGCGCCACATCCCACGGGCAGCCGCCCGCCGGCGTCCGCAGCGCCGCCATGATGTCCAGCAGGCGGCGCAGTTCAGCTTCGGCATCGGCCACGGCAAACCCCACGATTGGTAAGACCGCGCCTTACGCCACGAGTCGCGATGCCGCAGCCTACCGCATCAGGCGCCGTTGCGCCGCCGCGCCCGCTCGCGCAGCGCCAGCACCAGCATGTAGGCCATCATCACCAGCGTCGACCAGCCGACATTCACGGTATGGTCGGGTGCCGTGAAGGTCGGCTGGCTCGGCTGCGCGATCATCGCCCGGGCCTCCTGGATCGAGCTGCTGAAATGGCTGAACTCACTGTTGAGCCGGCTGCCCAACCCCATCAGATCGGCGGTGGTAAGCGTGCCGGTGCCACGCACCAGGTCCTCAAGATCAAGGATGATGTCCTGCAGCAACTGATACACCTCGCGCTGCCGCGCCACATGGCTGCGCGCCGATTGCAGCGCCCGGTAGCGGTGCTCCCGCCCCACCCGCCAGGCGATCCGCTCGCGCCAGTCCAGCTCATGCGCGGCGTTCTGCAGCAGCTTCAGAATCTGCGCCAACTCGGTATCGACGCCGTTCAGCTTCAGCCCCAGCCGCGCCACCCGGGCGGCCTGCGACGGGTCCTGCGAGCCGGCGCCGGCCGCCTTGCCGCTGCCCAGCACGTCCAGCGCCACCTGCCGCACCCGGCCACGCAGCACCAGCAGCCGCTGCTCCAGTATGTTGAGGGTCTGCCCCATGCCCATCGCGCGAATCCTTCACCATTCGCCCGATGTTTTGCCATATCGCCGCCGCCGATGGCCTCACATCCAGGTGACCGGTGCCTATCCCGCCTGCCGCTGTTACCCAGCCTGGCCGTGCAGAAACCCGCCCGCCCCCTGCGCCCGCACCGCGGCGAACCGCCGATGCCGGCCGGCCAGGTCGGCGAGGTCCTCCGGCGCCATCGCCGCGCGCTGGGCATCACCCAGCACCAAATCGGCATGGCGCTGCAGATGCCCGATCCGCCCGGCGTCCGCTTCCACGCTCAGCACGAAGGTCAGCACATCCAGCATGCGGATCAGCACCGACGGGCTGCCGGCGGCGTTCTGCCGGATCATATGCAACATCGCATCGGTCAGCCCGCCGTAACTGGTCCCCGGCACCACCAGCGCCGGCTGCCCACCGCGCAGTTCCACGCTGCTGAGCAGGTGCAGCCCGGCCAGCCCGCACAGCGCCGTGCCCAGCCGATCCAGCACGCTGATCGCGGTATGCGGATCGTTGATCCCCGGCGACAGCGCCCGCACCGCCACCTCCACCAGGTGCCGCACCGCGAATTCCAGATCGGCCGAACTCACCCGCTGCCCGCCGAGTGCCGTGGCCGCCCGGATCGCCTCCGCCGCGCCCGACGCCTGCGGCTGCACCAGCGCGATCGGCGCACCCGGAAACACATGATCGCCGGCGCCGACCAGCAGCCGGATCGCCGTGCCATGCGCCGCCGCCCAGTCCGCCAACCCGGCCGCGTCGAGTTCCTGCAGATAGCCGTGCCTGGGATCGACCACCACCGCCGCACCGTCCCAGAACGACACCGGCGGCGGCGGCTGCGGCGGTGCGCTGGAGGTCAGCCGCCGGATCGCCGCCTCCAGATCCTCGCTGACCAGCGCGATCACCGTGTCGACATTGATCCGCCCGGCCATGTGGCCGACGAAGAACACCAGCATCGCCACGCACAAAAACGCCAGCAGGATCGCCACCGTCAGTGCCGTGGCCGGCACGAAGCTGCCCTCGTCGGTGGTGCGCACGCTGGAAAGCACGGTCAGCGCATAGGCAAACGTGCCGAGAAAGCTGCCCAGCGTCGCCTGGTTGCCGCGATCGCGGGTGAAGTTGCGCAGCAGCCGAGGCCCCATCTGCCCGGCCGCCAGCGATAGCGCCGCGATGGTGATCGAGAACACCGTGCCGGCCACCCCGATCGCCGACGACGCCACCATGCCGAGCAAGGTCCGCGCCCCGGTGGCGCCGCCGGTGTAGAACCATGCGTAGTCGGTCAGCCAATGCGGCGTCACCCCGGCCCGGTCGTAGCGCACCAGCGCCACCGCCAGCGCCACGCCCACCAGCACCATCGCCGCCGGCAGCAGCCAGAACACATCGGCCAGATCGGCCAGCAGCTTGCGCAGGCGGGCTGTCACCCGGTGTCGCCCAGCCAGCGCAGCGAGCGCGCCAGATAGGCCCGCCCGCCGGCCTGCTGCCAGCTTCCATGCGCGATGATCACCCGCTCGCAGTCCCACCCCAGCATCCGCGCCCGCGCCGCCCGCGCCAGGTCCCGCCGCCAGAACGACAGCCGCCAGTCGATCGGCGCCTTGGGGTCGTCCGCCATGATGCCGCCCCAGCGGGCAAGGGGGTGCGCCCAGGCCGGCCAATGGGCGCACAGGAAATCATCCTCGAATGCCTCGATCAGATCGGCCAGGATGACGCTGCGCGACGGGCGATGGAAAAACACCACCTCGTCCATCGCGAACGAGCCGCGGAACCACACCTGCTCGAACACCCCCTGCCAGGAGGCCGGCGGCATATCCTCCAGCGCGCCGGTAAACGCCACCTGGCGATGCCGCTTGATACTGGAGCGCGGCCCCCAGATCGCCGCATCCGGATAGGCCGCATGCCATTCGCCGAGAAACAGATGATGCAGCTTGTTCGGGCTGACCAGATGCGTCACCGGCCCCAGCGCATCCACCGCGGCGCGCAATTCCGCGGTGAGCCGCACCGGCGACCACACCCACAGCCCGCCATCCGGCAGCACCGCCAGCACCATGCGGGTGGGATAGGCGCAGCCGAAGAACGACACGATCGGGCCTTCGCCAATCCACAGCCCCGCGTCCACCGGCGTCAACATGCCGCTGTCTAGCATCGGCAGCGCAACAGCAGCAATCTGCGCCGCCGCAAGGAGCACCAGATGACCGACCCCCGCCTGCAATCCGCCGCCGCCCAACGCAACCGTGACGCGATTCTCGACGTGCTGCGCCGCGTGCTGCCAACCAGCGGCACGGTGCTGGAAATCGCCAGCGGCACCGGCGAGCATGTGGCACATTTCGCCGCCGCTCTGCCCGGCCTGGTGTTCCAGCCGAGCGACCCGGCGCCCGAACGCCGCGCCAGCATCGACGCCTGGTGCGAGGGGTTGCCCAATGTCCGCCAGGCGATCGATTTCGATACGATAGCGAGAAATGTCAGCCTCATACCTATCGCGGCGATGTTCTGCGCCAACATGATCCATATCGCCCCGTGGGAAGCCGCCGAAGGGCTGTTTTTTTGCGCCAATCACCTGCTTTCCGCCGGCCAGAAGCTGGTTTTATACGGCCCATACCGGGTCGCCGGCGCCGATACCTCGCCCGGCAACGCCACCTTCGACGCCGATCTGCGCGCCCGCAACGCGCAATGGGGCATCCGTGACCTGGAGAAAATCACTGTTCTTGCGGAACGATCCGGTTTCGCCGCGCCGGACATCATCGAGATGCCGGCCAACAACCTCAGCCTGGTGTTCACCCGGAAAGCCTGACCTGCTTGGCGGTGCATGGACATAACCCCCGGTTCTGGCTCAGATACGCCAGCACCAGAGGACCTTGCCCATGCCCGCTTACCGTTCCCGCACCAGCACCCACGGCCGCAACATGGCCGGCGCCCGCGGCTTGTGGCGCGCCACCGGCATGAAGGACGGGGATTTCGGCAAGCCGATCATCGCCATCGCCAACAGCTTCACCCAGTTCGTGCCTGGCCACGTGCACCTGAAGGACATGGGCCAACTGGTCGCCCGCGAGGTCGAGCAGGCCGGTGGTGTTGCCAAGGAATTCAACACCATAGCGGTCGATGATGGCATCGCCATGGGCCATGATGGCATGCTCTACAGCCTGCCGTCGCGCGAGCTGATCGCCGATGCGGTGGAGTACATGGTCAACGCCCACTGCGCCGACGCGCTGGTGTGCATCTCCAACTGCGACAAGATCACCCCCGGCATGCTGATGGCGGCGATGCGGCTCAACATCCCCACCGTGTTCGTCTCCGGCGGGCCGATGGAGGCCGGCAAGGTGGTGCTCGGCGGCATCACCCGCTCGATCGACCTGATCGACGCCATGGTCAGCGCCGCCGACGACGCGGTGAGCGACGCCGACGTGATGGCGATGGAGCGCTCGGCCTGCCCGACCTGCGGCAGCTGTTCCGGAATGTTTACCGCAAATTCAATGAATTGTCTGGTGGAAGCGATGGGTCTCGGGCTGCCGGGCAACGGCACCGTGCTGGCCACCCACGCCGACCGCAAGGCGCTGTTCCTGGAAGCCGGCCGCACCATCGTCGACCTGGCGCGGCAGTATTACGAGCAGGACGATGCCAGCGTGTTGCCGCGCAGCATTGCCAATTTCCAGGCGTTCGAGAACGCCATGACGCTGGATATCTCGATGGGCGGCTCCACCAACACCGTGCTGCATCTGCTGGCGGCCGCCGAGGAGGCCGAACTGGACTTCACCATGAAGGACATCGACCGCCTCTCCCGCCACGTTCCGGTGCTGTGCAAGGTGGCGCCGTCGGTGCCCGACGTGCATGTGGAGGACGTTCACCGAGCCGGCGGAATCCTTGGAATCCTTGGCGAACTTGACCGCGCCGGGCTGATCCACACCAACACCTCGACGGTACACGCCAAGACCCTGGGCGACGCGCTGGCCCGCTGGGACATCAAGCGCACCAGCAGCGCCAAGGTCAGCGAGTTCTACCGCGCCGCACCGGGCGGGGTGCCGACGCAGACCGCGTTCAGCCAGTCGTCGCGCTGGGATACGCTGGATGCCGACCGCGAGAAGGGGGTGATCCGCAATCTGGCGCACGCCTATTCCAGGGATGGCGGGCTCGCGGTGCTGCACGGCAACATCGCGGTGGACGGCAGCATCGTGAAGACCGCCGGCGTCGATGCCTCGATCATGAGCTTCAAGGGCAAGGCAAAAATCTTTGAAAGCCAGGATGATGCGGTCTCCGGCATCCTCGGCGGCCGGCTGCAGCCGGGGGATGTGGCGATCATCCGCTACGAAGGGCCGAAAGGCGGGCCGGGCATGCAGGAGATGCTGTACCCGACCAGCTACCTGAAATCCAAAGGCCTCGGCAAAGTCTGCGCGCTGGTCACCGACGGCCGCTTCTCCGGCGGCACCTCCGGTCTGTGCATCGGCCATGTCTCACCGGAAGCCGCCGAAGGCGGGGCGATCGGGCTGGTGGAAGACGGCGACATCGTCGAGATCGACATCCCCAACCGCCGCCTGCACCTGGCAGTGTCCGACGAGGTGATGGCCGCCCGCCGCGCCGCGATGGAGGCCAGAGGGGCGAAGGCCTGGCAGCCGGTCAGCCGCGACCGCAAGGTGTCGCAGGCGCTGCGAGCCTACGCGGCACTGACGACGAGCGCGGCGCGGGGGGCGGTAAGGGACGTCAATCAACTCAAGAGGAAGTAAGGCTTTCTTTTTGTGAACAAAAAGAAACAAAAAAACTTTTCATCCATTGGAGACGCCGGAGTCTCCGCGCCTCCGCTGTTGCAAGGCGGAAAAAGTTTTTTGGTTTTTTTTTCAAAAAAGAACAACTTGCCTGCTTCCTTGCCCCGGCGTACACGGCGGCACGGGATGGAACGGGGCGTGGCGCAGCCTGGTAGCGCGCGTGTTTTGGGTACACGAGGCCGCCGGTTCGAGTCCGGCCGCCCCGACCATGATCTGACAGGAGACCGGAGCGAATGAGGGCGCGTATCTTCCGCCAGCCGAAATCGGCGATGCAGTCCGGCTATGCCAACATGCATGGCTGGGTGCTGGAGTTCGAGCTTGCCCAGCCGCAGCGGGCCGACCCTCTGATGGGCTGGATCGGTGGTGCCGACACCATCCGGCAGGTGCGGCTGGTGTTCCCCAGTCAGGTGGAAGCGGTGGCGCATGCCGAGCGCGAGGGGCTGGCGTTCGACCTCGAATTGCCGCGCGAGAAGCGGTTCGTGCCGAAATCCTACGCCGACAACTTCAAGTTCGGCCGCGCCGAGAACTGGTCTCACTGACCAGCTGAAAACCGGCGATGCGGATCGCGGTCGCCGGTTGCGGCCCGGCCGGGTTGGCGGCGGCGTTGCTGCTGCACCGCGACGGCCATGCGGTGACGTTGTTCGAGCGGTTCGACACGCCGCGCCCGCTGGGGTCCGGACTGATGATCCAGCCGACCGGGCTGGCGGTGCTGCGGGCGATGCGGCTCGACGACGCGATCATCGCCGCCGGCGCGCGGATCGAGCGGCTGTTCGGCCAGAGCGGCGGGCGGACGGTGTTGGATGTGCGCTATGCCGCTTTGAATCCACGCTATTTCGGTATTGGAATCCACCGCGCGGCGCTGTTCGAGGTACTGCATGGCGCGGTGCTGGCGGCTGGTATTGCGATCGAGACCAGCCATACGGTCAGTGGCAGCGCGCTCGAGGCGGAGGGTCGCCGGCTGGATTTTGCCGGGCGGGAGTCGCGGCATTTCGATCTGGTGGTGGATGCGCTGGGCACGCACTCGCCGCTGGCGCCGGCGACCGGGCGGGTGCTGGCCTATGGGGCGCTGTGGGGCACGCTGGACTGGCCGCAGGGCACCGATTTCGATCAAACCGCGTTGGAGCAGCGCTATCGGGCGGCGCGGATGATGGCCGGGGTGCTGCCGTTGGGCGAGGGCAGGCTGGCGCTGTTCTGGTCGCTGCGCACCGATCGGCTGGCGGCGTGGCGGGCGGCCGGGCTGGCGGCGTGGAAGCGGGAGGTGGCGGCGTTGTGGCCGATGACGGCGGTGTTGCTGGCGCAGATCGACGATCCGGCGCAACTGACCTTCGCGCGCTATTCGCATCGCACCCTGGCCAGGCCGGTGGAGCCGGGGCTGGTGCATATCGGCGACTCCTGGCATTCGGCCAGCCCGCAACTGGGGCAGGGGGCCAACATGGCGTTGCTGGACGCCTATGCGTTGGCGCTGGCGCTGCGCCGGGGTGATGACCTGCTGCGACTGCGGCGCGGCCATGTGCGGCTGTATCAGGCGATGAGCGTGTTGCTGACGCCGGTCTACCAGTCCGATGGCCGGGTGGTGCCGGTGTTGCGCGACCGCCTGGCCGGCCCGCTCTCCCGCCTGTGGCCGATGACCCGCGTGTTACCCGCAATGGTAAGCGGCCTGATCGGCTCACCGCTCAAAAGACTCGGCCTCTCCACCAACGCATGAAAAGTTTTTTTGCTTCTTTTTGTTCACAAAAAGAAGACCTTCCTACCTTACTTTGGCCTGGATTGCTGTTTCCGGCACCGCCCCGGAAAACAGATACCCCTGCGCCGCGTCGCAGCCGATCTCCGCCAGCAGGCCGCGTTGTTCCCAGGTTTCCACCCCGTCGGCCACCACGCACAGCCCGAGTGCGTGGCCGGCCGCGGTGAGGGCGCGCAGGATGGCGCGGTCCTCGATGTTGGCGGTGGCGTCGCGCAGCAGCAGGCGGTCGAGTTTCAGGGTGGTGAGCGGCAGCCGGCGCAGCAGCGAGACGCTGGCCGGGCCGTGGCCGAATTTGTCGACCGCCAGGCCGACGCCGAGGTCGCGGATGGCCGAGAGGGTGAGCAGGGCGTCGAGGCCGGTCTCGGCGAGCACCGACTCGCCGAATTCCAGGGTCAGGCGTTCCGGCGCCAGGCCCGAGCGTTCCAGGGCGGCGGCGAGCTGGTCGGGCAGGTGGTCCCCGGCCAGTTGGGCGGCGGCGACGTTGACCGAGACGCCGCGTTCGCCGGGCCAGGCGGCGGCGGCGGCGCAGGCGGTGAGCAGCACCCAGGCGCCGATATCGGCGGTGAGTCCGGCGGCCTCGGCGAGCGGCAGGAAGCTGCCGGGGGCGAGCAGGCCGCGGCGGCGATGCGGCCAGCGGACCAGTGCCTCGGCGCCGAGTTGGATGTCGCTGCGCAGGCAGATGCGCGGCTGGTAGTGCAGCGCCAGTTCGCCGCGGCGCACGGCCTCGGCCAGTTCGCGGCGCAGGCGGCGGCGCTGGACGGCTTCGGCGTGGCGTTCCGGGGTGGCGACGGAAAGGGGCATCGGCGGCGCTCGCTGCGGTGAGGCGTCCAGAAATCCGATACGCGGCTTAGGAAATGGTGAATGGCGGCGGGAAGGCGCCTGTTATCGAAACGATAATCTCTGGGCCTCATGCTCTGCCGGATGGATGCAACATCAGATGCGATCGGGCGCTGCCGGCTGCTGCACCCGATCTTCGCCACGCTGGGGGCGATCAGCTTTCGCCGCGCCGACAGCGATGGCACGGCGGCGATGGTGATTCAGCTGGGCGAGCGCGAGGCGGTGGTGCCGCTCAGGGCGTTGCAGCGCGAATTCGCCATTGCCGACGACAGCGAGGACGGGCGGATGCTGGCGCTGATCGCCGAGAGCCTGGACTACGTGCCCAGCCTGCGCCCCGGCGACGCTCTGCCGGGCGAGGTGCTGGACGGCAGCGCCAGCTGGCAGCCGGAGCCGCGGCATCGGGCGCTGGTGGCGACCAGGCTGCGCGACCAGTTGCTGGCCTGGCTGGGCCCTGCGGTGGAGCTTGATGCCGATGCCGGGCAGCGCCAGCGGGTGCAGCAGGCGTTCGAGCAGGCGGCGCTGGCGCTGGCGTTGCCGGATGCGCCGGCGGTGATCGCGCTGGTGGAGGAGCTGGCCGAGGAGCTTTCGTATATCGAGGCGCTGCGCGACCTGCTGCTGCGGCGGGTGGAGGTGATGACCGGGCGGGTGGCGCGGGCGGTCGGGCATTTTCGCGGCGACGGGGCGCGGCTGGAGGCGCTGACCCAGGTGCATCGGCTGGGGGGGATGGCGCAGGAGCAGCTGGCGCGGCGGTTCCAGGAGGTGGACGCGCAGACCGGCGAGGTGATGGCGGCGCTGCGCAATATCGAGAGCCAGCAGGCGTTCATCCGCTCCAACCGCGACCTGCTATATCGGGCGCTGCGCGGGTGGGAGCCGATTCTGGCCGCCTGGGTGGCGCTGCCGACGCTGCTGGATGATGCGTTCTGGGGGCTGGTGGCGCGCAGCTACCAGTTTTTGGCGCCACGCTATATGCCGGTGCAGGAATGGCAGGCGCATGGCGCGGAGCGGCGGCTGCGGCGGTCCAAGGTTCCGGGCAGCGCTATGGCGTGGTGACGCGCTGATCGTCCCGTCGCATGATGGCCGCGTAACCAGCGGGGGATGCGGCGATGGCCGAGGTGCGGCGGGTGGCGGTGATCGGGGCGGGCACCATCGGGGCCAGTTGGGCGGCGCATTTCCTGTCGCGCGGGCTGCAGGTGGTGGCCAGCGATCCTTCGCCCACGGCCGAGGCGCTGCTGGCGCGGACCATCGAGACCGCCTGGCCGGTGCTGCGCGGGCTTGGCATGCATTCGAATGCACGGCCGGATGCCTGGAGCTTCGAGCGCGATCCGGTGGCGGCGGTGGCGGGTTGCGATTTTGTCCAGGAGAGTGCCCCGGAGCGCTACGAGGTCAAGCTGGCGCTGCTGCCGGCGATCTCGGCGGTGCTGGCGGAGCGGGTGGTGATTGCCAGTTCTTCGTCCGGGCTGCTGGTCAGCCGGCTGCGGCAGGGCTGCACCCATCCGGGGCGGGTGGTGATCGGGCATCCGTTCAACCCGCCGCATCTGGTGCCGCTGGTGGAGGTGGTGGGCGGCGAAGGCGCCTCGGCGGATGCGGTGGCGGCGGCGATGGCGTTCTATCGCGGGATCGGCAAGCATCCGATTGAGATTAAAAGAGAAGTGCCGGGGCATCTGGCCAATCGGCTGCAGGCGGCGCTGTGGCGGGAGGCGGTGCATCTGGTGGCCGAGGGGGTGGCCAGCGTCGCCGATGTGGACGCCGCGATCAGCGAGGGGCCGGGCATGCGCTGGGCGCTGCTGGGGCCGCACGCCACCTTCCATCTGGCCGGCGGAGAGGGCGGCATGGCGCATTTCATGGATCATCTGCTGCCGGCGGTGACAAGCTGGTGGGACGATCTGGGCAGCCCGGTGGTGACGCCGGCGTTGCAGGCGAAGCTGGTGGCCGGGGTGAAGGAGGAGTTGCAGGGCCAGGATATCGCGACACTTGCCGCCAAACGGGATGCGTTCCTGGCGGCGCTGATGGCGTTGAAGCGGGCGTGAGCGACCGGTTTGCGCCGCATGAAGCCCTGGCGGCCTCGCTGCTGGGCGCGGTGGAGGATGGCGGCGACGGCTCGCACGATGTCGGGCATCTGCACCGGGTCTGGCTGAACGTGCGGGCGATTGCCGCCGAGGCCGGCGGGGACAGCGAAATCCTCGCCGCCGCGGTGCTGCTGCACGACTGCGTGCATGTGGAGAAAAGCTCGCCGCAGCGCGCCCAGGCCTCGCGGCTGGCGGCGGCACGGGCGCGCGAGGTGCTGGCCGGGCTGGGCTGGGCGCCGGCGCGCATCGAGGCGGTGGCACACGCGATCGCCGCGCACAGCTTCTCCGCCGGCATCGCGCCCGAGAGCCTGGAGGCGCGGGTGCTGCAGGACGCCGACCGGCTGGACGCAATCGGCGCGATCGGCGTGGCGCGCCGCTTCTATACCGCGGGACGGATGGGCTCGGCGCTGTACGACGCCGAAGACCCGCGCGGCGAGCACCGGAAGCTGGACGACCAGCGCTTCGCGATCGACCATTTCCGGGTGAAGCTGCTGGGGCTGGCCGAAGGGTTCCAGACCAAGGCCGGGGCGCGGATGGCGGCGGAACGGACGCGGCGGATTGCGCGGTTTCTGCAGGAGTTTGAGGAAGAGGCAGGCAAGTAGTTCTTTTTTGAAAAAAAACTTTTATCCGCCTTGCAACAGCGGCGTGGTGGAGATTCCGTACACTCCAATGGATAGAAAGTTTTTTTGCTTCTTTTTGTTCACGAAAAGAAGAGCTTGATTGCTGCCCATAGGATGATTGCCGCTATTCCTCCGGCGATCACGTCATCCAACATGACTCCGAGCGCACTATGCTGGCGGTCGGCCCAGCCGATCGGGCCTGGCTTGGTGATGTCCAGCAGCCGGAACAGCGCGAAGGCGGCGAGCAGGCCGAGCGGCGAGGGGTGGCTGAGCGGCAGCAGGGCGATCCACTGGCCGGCGAATTCGTCGATCACTACCCAGCCGGGGTCGTCATCGCCGCCGGCCACGCCGATTGCCCACCAGCCAGCCGCGCAGGCCAGCAGGATGGCGGCGGGCAGCGCCCAGGGCGGGCCGAGCAGCAGGCCCCAGCCCAGCGCCAGCGCCGCCAGCGAGCCAGCGGTGCCGGGGGCTTTGGGCGCGTAGCCGCTGCCGAAGCCGCTGGCGATCAGCCGGGCGATGCCTAGTGCAGCCATTTGGCCAGCAGGTAGGCCGGCACGGTGCCGGGGGCGGCGTCGCGGGCGGCGTAGAGCACCGCACTTTCGGTGACGCGCTGCACGTAGTTTCGGGTTTCCGAGAACGGAATCTGTTCCAGCCAGTCGATCATGTCGACGCCGCCGGGGTTGCACGGGTCGCCGTAGGTCGCCAGCCATTGCTGCACCCGGCCCGGCCCGGCGTTGTAGGCGGCGATGGCCATTGGCGTGCAGCCGCCGAAGCGGTCGAGCATGGCGCGCAGATAGTGGGTGCCGAGGCGCATGTTGTAGCCGCCGTCCAGGGTCAGCGCGCTGAGGGTGGCGGGGGCGCCGAGCTCGCGGGCGACATCCGTGGCGGTGCCCGGCATCAGTTGCATCAACCCGCGGGCGCCGGAGGGGCTGACCACCGCGGTGTCGAAGCTGCTCTCCTGGCGGATCAGGCCGAGCACCAGGGCGGGCGGCAGGCTTTCGTCGGGCGGCACGGTGACCGGGGTTGGCCAGCCGATATCGGGCAGCATCAGGCCCTGGGAACCGGCGCGCCGCGCGATAAAGATCGCGGTCTGCGGCAGGCCGAGGCCGGTGGCCAGCCGGGCGGACAGGGCGCGGTCGGCCGGGTCGGGAGCGATCTCTTCCAGCCGCAGCAGGAACGCCTGGGCGCGGCGCGGCTCGCCCCAGCCGGTCAGCAGCGCGGCGGCGCGGGCCAGTTCGCGGCCGGCGAAATCCAGCGCCTGGCTGGGGGCGGCGGCCGGGTCGTGCAGCGAGCGGATGCGGGCCTGGAGGCCGGCATCGCCGTCGCCGAGCGCCAGGATGGCCAACTGGCCGTAGAACGCGGTCGGCCAGGCGGCGGCCTTGCCGTATTCGGCCTTGGCGGTGGCGGGGTCGGCGCTGGCGCGGGCCAGCCAGTAATGGCCGCGCGCCAGGGTGATGGCCGAGTCCGAACCATCCAGCAGGGCGAGGAAATGCGGCGCGGCGGCGGCCGGGTCGTGCAACTTGCGCAGGGCGATGAAGCCGGCCAGGAACTCGGCGTCCAGCCGCGCTTCGCCGCCGTCCTGGCCGTGCGCCGCCGCCAGCTTGTAGGCGCCGCTGGCGTTGCCGGCCTGCAGTAACTGGCGGGCCAGCACGTCGCGCTCACGCCACAGCGTGGGCTGCCAGGCGGGCGGAACCGGGGCCGGCGAGGCGGCCAGCCATTGCGCCAGGGCGGCGCTGTCCTGGCCGGCGCCGGCGG
>JBEPTZ010000057.1:0-27089 GCA_041691815.1 Rhodospirillales bacterium
CACTCTCGTCTGCGGCGCGCCCTGTTGCAGGCCAGCATGCTGGTCGCGCCGGCGATGCTGGCGGTCCCCGGTGCGGCGTTGGCGCAGGGGTTGGCGCCGAACGCCGCGCCGCAGGGCGGGCTGGTGGTGGGCGGGGCGGCCAGCATCGGCCAGACCGCCGCGCGGACCACCATCGAGCAGACCACCAATCGTGCGGTGATCGACTGGCGCAGCTTCGATGTCGGGCGCGATCATACCGTGCAGTTCCAGCAGCCGTCCGCGCAGGCGATGACGCTGAACCGGGTGACCGGACCGAACCCGTCGGTGATCGCCGGGCATATCACCGCCAATGGCGGCATCGCACTGGTCAACCAGTCCGGCGTGGTGTTCACCGGCGGGGCGCAGGTGCAGGCGCAGTCGGTGATCGTCTCGACCAACGATATCGGCAATGCCGGCTTCATGCAGGGCGGCGCGATGGTGTTCGACCGCGCCGGCAAGCCTGGTGCCCGGATCGACAACCAGGGCACGATCACCGCGCGGCAGGCCGGGATCGCCGCCCTGGTGGCGCCGCAGGTGGCCAATAGCGGGGTGATCAGCGCCAGGCTGGGCACCGTGGTGCTGGCCGGGGCGACGCAGCAGGTGATCGACCTCAACGGCGACGGGCTGGTGTCGTTCGCGGTGGGGGCGCCGGTGCGCACCGCCCCGGCCGATGGCGGCGCGCTGGTCAGCAACACCGGCACGCTGCGGGCGCAGGGCGGCACCGTGCTGCTGACCGCGGCGGCGGCAGATGGCATCGTGCAGAACCTGGTGCGGGCGGGCGGCAGCATTGCGGCCGCGACCGACGCCGCCACCGGGCGGGGCGGCACGGTGCTGCTGTCCGGCACCGGCGGCAGCATCATCATCGAGGGCGCGGTCTCCGCCACCGGCCGCGCGCCAGGCAGCAGAGGCGGCAGCGTGACCGCGGTGGCCGACCGGGTGCTGGTGGCCGGCACGGCGCGGATTGACGCCTCGGGGCGAGCCGGCGGCGGGCGTATCGCGGTCGGCACCGATGGCACCAGGCTGGCCGCCCGCACCGGCATCGCCGCCGGCGCGGTGCTGCGGGCCGATGCCACCGGCCGCGGCAATGGCGGCCAGGTGGTGGTCAATTCGCAGGACGTGACGGCGCAGGCCGGCAGCATCACCGCGCGCGGCGGGCCGCGGGGCGGCAATGGCGGGGTGGTGGAGGTGTCCTCGGCCGGGGGGTTCCAGCTCACCGGGCAGATCGATGTCGGGGCGGCGGCCGGGCTGATCGGCCAGGTGATCATCGACCCGGCGACGCTGACCATCGTCGCGGACGGCGATGCGCGGATCAATGTCACCGATCTCAGCAGCCTGATCCTGGCCTATGGCGATGCGCCGGCGGACGCCTATCTCAGCGCCACCGTGGTGGGCGGCATCACCGGCAACCTGGTGTTGCAGGCCAGGGACACCCTTACGGTTGGTTCCGCCGTCACCAAGCCGCTGGGCGACCTGGAACTCGACGCCGGCAACGTGCTGACGATCAATGCGGCGGTGGTGCTGGGCGCTGGCAATCTCACCTTGCAGAGCAACGCGATCCTGCTGAACGCTCTGGTGCAGGTGAGCGCCATCAGCCAGGTGGTGCTGGTCCCGCTCGACGGCACCACATCTGCCATCGTGACCGAGGCCGGCGCCGGGCGGATCACCGCCGGCACGCTGACCCAGAGCGGCACGGCGAATTTCGGCGACATGACCCTGGGCGGCGCCAACCTGGTGGGGGAAATCGCCGGATTGAACGCGTCCGGCACGCTGCTGTTCAACGACGGCCAATCGCTGGTGGCGAGCGGTTCGATCTACGCCGGCGCCGGCATCTCGATCGACGTGCGGAGCGGCGATCTGACGGTGAACGACGGTGTCAGCGTCACCTCGATCGGCACGATACAGTTGCGCGCCGGCGGCAACATCGACATCCAGGGCCTCGGCGGCGACGGCGCCTTCCTGTCGGGCAATGGCATCTCGCTGGCCGCGGCGTTCAACTTCACCACCGGAGCCACCGATCCTGCCGGCGCCGGCGGCATCACGCTGGCCGGCTATCTGACCAGCCAGTACGATGGCGGCGACGGGCCGATCGCGCTGGCGGCCGGCACCGGCGGCATCCACCAGTTGGCCGCGACCATCACCGGGGCGACGCTCACCGTGCAGAGCGGCGGCGACGCCATCCTGAACGACGCGCAGCCGCTGGCCGGCGACCCCTACGCCCCGTTCAGCAGCAACCAGATCGCGGCACTCGGGCCGTCGAATGTGGTCGGCAATTTCAGCCTCGACACCTATCGCATCCACTATCCGGGCACCTACGATCCGAGCCAGGATATCGCCCTCTCCGGCGTCATCACGGTCGGCGGCACGCTCACCCTGCGCGGCGAGGAGACCGGGTTCGCGCAGCAGGCCGGCTCGGTGCTGATGACGAGCCAGCTGAACGCGACGGCGGTGGATTTCGGCGACCTGACATTTGCCGGCGATAACCAGGTGACCAGTCTTGGCACGCTCAGCGGCAGCGGCATCACCGTCCACAACGTGGTCGACCTGGCGGTGAGCGGTCCGGTGACCAGCACGGCCGGGCTTACCATCAGCGTCGACGGCGGCAACCTCGCGGTGAGCGGCGTTGTCTTGTCGGTGGAGGCGCCACTGGTGCTGCAGGCGTCGGGCAATGTCGCGGTCGAGGCCGGCGGCACGGTGACCGCCGCTGGCAGCAGCACCGCCACCGGGATCACCCTTGCCGCGGCGACGCCCACCGCCGGCTTCGACATCAGCCTGCCCGGCAGCGTGACGCTGGCCGGCACCCTCACCACGCTGCAGCAGATTGCCATCAGCGCCGGCACCGGCGGCATCACCCAGAGCGGCGGGCAGATTTCCGCCGGGCTGCTGGCGCTGCAATCCGGTGGCCAGGCGCTGCTGAACGGTGCTGCCGCCGGCACGCCGAATGCGATCGGCAACCTGCGCGATGTGAGCGCCGCCGGCGATTTCGCGCTCGACAATGGCGACAACCCGCTTGCCGTCAGCGGTCATGTGGTGGCGGCCGACATCCTGTTGCGCACCACCGGCATCCTGGGGCTTACCCGCTATTGTGCGATCCTGAGCACCGGCTGCTTCGCGCCGCCGGGGACGCTCGATGCCGGGACCGGCACCGTCTCGCTGCAGGTCAGCGACCTGGTGGTCGTGCTGCCGGCCAGCACCATCACCGGCGGCGTGGTGGAGATCGCGCCGGCGCTGGCCGAGCCGATGCAGGTCGGCGGCGCGGCCGGCAGCATCGTGACCGGCGTGCTGAGCGTGAACCAGGACGCGCTGGCGGCGATCACCGCCAATACCCTGCGGCTCGGCGCCACCACCGCCGGCGGTACCACCGCCAACGGCCTGCAGTTGATCGCGCCGCTGACATTTGCCGGCACGCTGGACCTGCACAGCCTGGCCGACATCACCCAGACCGCCGGCTCGGCACTCGGCATCGGCACGCTGACCGGCGCCGCCGGCGGCGCGATCGTGCTGACCGAAGCGACCAACAGCATCGGCACGGTGGGCGACCTGTCCGCGGCGGGCGATCTGAGCCTGACGGTAGCCGGGACGATGACGCTGGCCGGGCTGTTCTCCGCACCGGGCCAGACGGTGGCGCTGATCGGCCCCGGCGGCATCGTGGAGTCCGGCGTCGGGCGCATCGTCACCGGCACGCTCACCGCGCAGAGCAGCGGCGGCGCCGTCACGCTGGGCGGCGCCAACCAGGTGGGCAATCTCGGCGCCTCGGCGGCGACCGGCGCCTTCACGCTGAATGACGGCGTGGCACTGGCGATCGCGGCCGGCGTCACCGTCAGCGCCGGCAGCACGCTTGCCCTCACCACCAGCGATTCGCTGAGCGTGGACGGCTTTATGGTCGGCACCGACGCGGTGGCGCTGGCGGCCGGCACCGGGATCAACGTCAGCGGCTTCGGCGGCGTCACCACGCCGCTGCTGGCGGCCCAGACCGCGGCCGGCGATATCATCATCGGCGGCAGCAATCTGGTGGATGCGCTCGGTGCGGTGCAGACGCCGGGGCGGTTCGCGATGGAGAATTCGGCATCGCTGCTGACCATCGGCACCGGTGTGGTGGTGCGCGCCGATGCCGGCATCTCGCTGAACCCGATCCTGGGCGCGGTGGCGCTGGATGGCACGCTGCTGGCGGCTGGCACGTCGGTGACTATCAGCACCACCAGCATCACCGAAGGGGCGAACGGCAGCATCCAGACCGGAACGCTGACGGTGCGCGGCAATACTGGCGACGTGCTGCTGACCGGCGCCAATCAGGTGGACCAGCTTGGCGGATCGAGCGCCAATGGCAATTTCACCCTCAACGACACGGTGGCGCTGGTCGTGGCCGGCGGCACGGTGATCGCCAGCGGCACGCTGAGCCTGTCCACACCCGCCACGCTGACCATTACCGGCGAGCTTCATGGCGGCACCGTGCTGCTGACCGGCGACCAGGGGATCAGCGGCTTCGGGGTCATCGCGGCAACGCTGCTACAGGCCAACGCGGCGGTCGGCGATGTCGCGCTGGAGGGCAGCAACCGGGTTGACCAACTCGGCGGCTCGGCGGCCAGCGGCGACTTCGCCTTCAACAACGTGCCGGGGCTCACTGTCCCGGCCGGCAGCACGGTCACCGCCGGCGGCGCGCTGACCCTGACCATCGGCGACACGCTGAGCGTGGCCGGGCAGCTTGTCGGCGCCAGCATGCTGCTGTCCGGCAACAACGGCATCACCGAGATCGGTGCCGGCAATGTCAGGGCGGGGACGCTGTCGGTCGCCAACACCACCGGCAATATCCTGCTCGGCGGCAACAACGATGTGGCGGTGCTCGACTCGGTCACCTCGCCGGGCCAGTTCGTGCTCAACAATGTGGCGCCGACGATGCAGGTTCCGGCCGGACATATCATCGGCGCCGATGGCGGGATCACGTTGTCGTCGACCGGCGCGCTGGCGCTGGACGGCAGCTTGCTGGCGAACGGCACGACGGTGGATATCACCGCCACCAGTGTCACCCAGGATGTGACCTATGGCAGCATCCAGAGCAACCTGCTGACGGCGCGCGCCACCACCGGCGATCTGCTGCTGGGCGGCGCCAACCAGGTGAACCAGCTGGGTCCGCTGAGCGCTGCCGGCGACCTCACCTTCAACAATCTGCTGGCGCTGACCGTCACCGCCGGCAGCACGCTGCTGGCCGGCGGCACGCTGACCCTGACCACCGCCGAGACGCTGACCATCCTCGGGCCGCTGAGTGGCACCAGCGTGGTGCTGGCAGGCAACGCCGGCATCAGCGAGAGCGGTGCCGGCGCCATCACCACCGCGCTGCTATCGGCCAGCAGCAGCGCCGGCGACGTGGTGCTCGGCGGCGCCAACCAGGTGGACCAGCTTGGCGGTTCCACGGCAGCCGGCGATTTCCTGCTGAACGACGCGGTGGCGCTCGGCATCCAGGCCGGCGCCACGGTGGGCGCCGGCGGCACGCTGAGCCTCGGCACGGTCAAGACGCTGGCGATCGCCGGGCGGCTGGCGGCGCCCAGCGTGGTGCTGCAGGCGGCCACCGGGATCAGCGAGACCGGCGCCGGGCTGATCGCCGCACCGCTGCTGACGGCGGTGAGCAGCGATGGCGACGTGCTGCTGGGCGGCGCCAATCAGGTGGGCCAACTCGGCGCGTCCTCCGCCGCCGGCGATTTCACGCTGAACAACGCGGTGGCGCTCACCGTGCCGGTGGGTGCGACGATTGCCGCCGGCGGCACGCTGAGCCTCGCCGGCACCGACCTGCTGACGCTGAACGGCCAGCTTGGCGCCACCAGCGTGGTGCTGGCGGCCGGCACCGGCATCGTGCAGGGCAGCGGCGGGGTGATCATCACACCGCTGCTGGCGGCCAGCAGCACCGCCGGCGATATCGTGCTGGGCGGGGCCAACGAGGTCGACGCGCTCGGCAATGTCGGCACCCCAGGCAGTTTCCTGCTGGCCAACACGCTGGCATCGCTCGGCATCGGCGCCGGCCAGGTGGTCAGCGCCGGCGGCGGGATCACGCTGCAACTCGATGGCGCGCTGGCGCTGGACGGCACGCTGCTGGCAGCCGGCGCGGCAGTGGATATCAGCGCCACCGGCATCACCGAGGGCAGCGGCGGCACGATCCAGGCCAATCTGCTGAACCTGCGGGCCAGCGATGGCGACATCGTGCTGGCCGGGGCGAACGCGGTGGCGCTGCTTGGCGACAGCAGCACGCCGGGGGCGTTCACCTTCAACGACAGCGCGGCGCTCAACCTGCCCGGCGCGGCGCTGGTCACCGCGGGTGGCGCAATGCTGATCACCGGCGGCGGCGATGTGGTGGTGGACGGCCATGTCGAGGCCGGCACGCTCACCCTGCGCGCCGCCGGGCTGCTGCAGATCAACGGCTTCTCGGCGGTCGCCACCGGCGGGCCGCTGACGCTGGCCGGTGACCGCGTGGTCACCACCGGGCTGATCGCCTCGCCCGGCGCCATCCTGATCGACGCCAGCAGTGCCAGCCTCGGCGGCCACGCCACCGGCAGCACGCTCAGTGTCACCGCGCCTGAGATCGCCTTCACCGGGCTGGACGCCGGCGGCATGCAGGTCAACCTGTATCTCGGCGAGGCCGGCACTGCCACCGGCACGCTGGATGCCGGCGGGCTGCTGCTGGCCGGCGGCAGCGGCGCCACGCTGTTCGGCACCGTGGCCGGGGTGGCCGGCGGGGCCGCCGCCCCGCTCGGCCAGCGCGCCGACGTGAACGGTGCGGTTTATCCGCCGCCGCCGCCGAGCCCGGGCCTGTTCACCATGAACGGCTGCCCGATCGCGGTCAGCGTCTGCCGCCCGCTCGCCATCGCGCCGCCATCGGTTGCCAGCGCGCCGGGGGTGATCTTCAGCATGATGGATCCGCGCAACTTCAGCGAATTGCTCACCGATGTCGTGCTGGGCCTGCCGACGCCAACCAACTTCTACCTGCGCGCCCAGCCGATCCGCGATCCGGACGATGATGTCGATCTGGCGCCGCCGAACATCCGTGCGGAGGATTTCTGATGCGCGCCCTGCTGCCGTTGGTTGCCGCAATCGCCCTGCTGGCCGGCTGCACGCCGCCGCCGCCGGATGCCTATGTCGCCAGCGCCTCGGGCGATCGCGGCAGCGCGCTCGGCGTCACCGCGGCCGGCGAGAGTTGCCGGTTCGTTGCCGGCGGAGCCGGTGGCGACGTGTGGTGCGGCGACTGGCGCTCGCCCAGCGCCCGCATCCGCAGCAGCGCCGCCACCATCACGGCCAATGCGGACGGGCTCGGCGGCCGGCTCACCTGCGCCGCCCCGCACGGCATCCAGATCCTCGGCAACGTGCCGGCCAGCCTGGCCGAATGCCGGATGGCCAGTGGCGGCTGGCCGGCGTTTCTGCTGACCGCCAATATCGGCGGCAAGGGCTGGCAGGCCGATGGCGTGGTGGCGGCATTGCCGGCCGCCGAGCGCGCGATCGGCATCGCTTCCGGCCGGGTCACCGCCGAGGCGGCGGCGAACACCCCGGCGGCGCTCGACGCGCTGGCCAGCCGGCTCGCCCGCGAGGCGTTCGCCACCGGCGATATCGGCCGCTATGACGGGCTGATGACCGCCGGCCGCGACGCCAACCAGGCCGAGCGCTTCGCCAGCGCCGAGACCGCCTATCGCGCCGCCCTGGCGTTGCAGGAGCGGGTGCTGGGCGCCAACCGGCCGGACAGCTTCCTGCCGCTGGCGCTGCTGGCGCTGCAACTCTCCAACCAGGGCCGCTATCCGCAGGCCGCCGAGCTGTTCCGCCGCGCCGACAAGCTGGCGCCGGCCGCCGCCGACCCGCTGGCGGTGGCCAGCGTCACCTATTACGAGGCGCTGGACCACGCCAACCAGAAGCAGACCGATCTCGCTCTGGCCGGGTTCAGCAAGGCCGAGCGGCTCTATCTGCCGTTCCTGCCGCCCGAATTGCGTGGCGGCTCGCCGTTGCCGCCGGATCGCGGCGCCAGCCTGTCGCCGCTGCTGCTGACCCGCGACGTGCTCCCCCCCCCGCGCCCCCCGCGCGCCGCGGTCCGCCCCCGCGCGGCGCGGCGCCCCGCGGCCGCCGCGCCGCGCCCGGCCGCCCGCGCCGCCGCGCCCGCCGCCGCGCCCGCCCAGGCCGCCCGCCTCGCCGCCGCGGTGCCGGGCATCGCGCGGGCCGAACTGATCAGCGCCCGGGTCGATCGCAGCCTCGGCGCGGTGGCCGCCAGCGCCGGCGCGCGCGGGCTGGCCGATGACCGCTTCGCCGCCTCGGCCAGCCGCTTCGCCCGCCAGGTGCCGCGCTCCCGCCCCTACGCCGAAACCCTGCTGCTCCGCGCCGGAACGCTGCCGGACGACAGCTCGGCGATCGGCACGCTCTGCCACGACGCCATCGCCACGCTGCGGGTGCTGCGCCAGGGCACCAGTTCCGAGCTGATCGCCCCCTGCGTCGATGCCTTCGCCAAGGCCGGCGGGCAGGCCAATCTCGCGGAGGCCTTCGAGGCGGCGCAACTGGCGCAGGGCACCGTCACCACCACCCAGATCGCCCAGGCCGCCGCCCGCCTCGCCGCCGATGCCCGCGATCCGAAGGTGGGTGCGGCGATCCGCGAACGCGACACCAGCCTGCGCGACCTCGCGGCGCTGTACCGCGAGCGCGACGCCGCCACCGCCGCCGGCGAAACCCCCGACCAGTTGCAGGCGCTCGACAGCCGCATCGCCGCCGCCGAGGCCAAATCCGGCGAGGCCGACCGGGCGGTGCAGGCCGCCGCCCCCGGCTTCGCGCAACTGGTGCAGTCGGTGGCCTCGGCCAAGGACGTGCTGGCCGCGCTCGGCCCCGGCGAGGCGCTGCTGCTCACCACCCTGCCGCATAGCCGGCGCGGCTGGAACTTCCTGCTGCGCGACGGCCTAATCACCGCCGCCCCGGTCGGCGCCGACACCAAGCAGGTGGAGCAACTGGTCAAGGACGTGCGCGCCACCGTCGACAGCGGCAACACCGCCAAGCCATACGCCGCCGGCGCCGCCTGGAACCTCTACCAGGCGCTGTTCGGGGCCGTGCAACCGGCGCTGGACGGCGCCAAGGCGCTGCTGGTGGTGCCGGCCGACACGCTGCTGGAACTGCCCTACGGCATCCTGGTCAACCAGAAACCGGCCGCCGCGTTCGGCCAGACTGGCAATCACTACCTGATCGAGAGCTACCCGGTCACCCATCTGCCCGCCGCCGCCAGCCTGGTGGCGCTGCGCCGCGCCGGCGCCTCGGCGGCCACCCAGCCCTGGGCCGGCTTCGGCGCACCGCTGCCGATGGCGGCCAACTACGCCGCCCGCAGCTTCCCCGCCGCCCCGGCCTGCGGCCGGCTGCTCGCCACCCTGCCGCCGCTGCCCGGCGCGGCGCTGGAACTGCGGCTGGCCAGCCAGATCATGGGCCCCGGCGCCGCCCAGCCGGTGCTCGGCACCGCCTTCACTGCCGACCGCCTGCTGAACACCGATCTGCGCCAATACCGGGTGGTGCATTTCGCCACCCACGGCGTGCTGCCGTCCGACCTCGCCTGCCTTAGCGAGCCGGTGATCATCGCCTCCACCGCGCCGAACGGGCCGGACGCCGCGCAGGCGCTGATCGGCGCCAGCACGGTGCTGAAGCTGAACATGGACGCCAACCTGGTGCTGCTCTCAGCCTGCAACTCCGGCGGCGGCGCAGGGGCGGGCGAGAGCCTGTCCACCCTGGCGCGGGCGTTCTTCTTCGCCGGCGCCCGCGGGCTGATGCTGACCCACTGGTACATCAACGACATCGCCGCCGCCCGCATCGGCGCGGTGACGCTGCGCAACATGGAACACGGCCAGGGTGCCGCCGAGGCGTTGCAACACGCGCAACTGGACCTGCTGCATATCCCCGAGGGCGCGCATCCCGCACTTTGGGGACCGTTCGCGCTGGTTGGCACCGCCGGGCAGCCGCGCGGCGCTGGGCGGAGTTGAGCAGCAAGCCCGGCAATATCGCGCTGCTGGCGCTGTGCGAGGTGCTGGCGATGTCGCTGTGGTTCGCCGCCTCGGCAGTAGCGCCGCAACTGAAGGCGCTCTACCAGCTCGACGGGCTGCATCAGGCCGCCCTGGCCAGCGGCGTGGCGCTCGGCTTCGTGCTTGGCACACTCGGCAGCGCCCTGCTCGGGCTGGCCGATCGCATCGACCCGCGCCGGCTGTTCTGCGCCGCCGCCGTGCTCGGCGCCGCCGCCAATGCCGGCATGCTGGCGGTGGACCCGGCCGGCAGTGCGGCGATCGTGCTGCGGCTGGTGGTCGGCATCAGCGCCGCCGGGCTGTATCCGGTGGGCATGAAGTTGGCCGCCACCTGGGCCGACACCGACATGGGCATGCTGGTCGGCATCCTGGTCGCCGCCCTGGTGCTGGGCAGCGCCTCGTCGTTCCTGGTCGCTGCCTTCGGCGGCCTGGACTGGCAGATCCCGGTGCTGGCCAGTTCGGCGGCGGCGCTGCTGGCCGGCGTGCTGATCCTGTTCCTGCGGCTCGGCCCACGGCTGGCCCGCGCCGCCCGCTTCCGCCCGGCCACCGCACTGCACGCGCTGCGCGACCCGGCGCTGCGGCTGGCCAATTTCGGCTATTTCGGCCACATGTGGGAACTCTACGCGATGTGGGCGTGGATCGGCGGCTTCCTTGAGGCCAGCTTCCGCGCCGCCGACCCGGCGCTGGCCGGTACCGCCTGGGCCAGGCTGGCGACCTTCGCGGTGATCGGCGCCGGCGCCATCGGCAGCCTGCTCGGCGGCATGCTGGCGGATCGCTGGGGCCGCACGCTGCTTACCATCGGCGCGATGCTGTCGAGCGGCCTCTGCGCGCTGCTCGCCGGGTTGCTGTTCGGCGCCAGCCCGCTGCTGGTGGTGGCGCTGTGCCTGGTCTGGGGGGTTACCGTGGTGGCCGATTCGGCGCAGTTCTCCGCCAGCGTGATGGAACTGGCCGAGCCCTCGGTGATCGGCACCATGGTCACCGCGCAAACCTGCATCGGCTTCCTGCTGACCATCGTCTCGATCCATCTGCTGCCGGAGGTGGTGACGCTGGTCGGCTGGCACTACGCCTTCGTGCTGCTGGCGGTGGGGCCGCTGCTCGGCGCCCTGGCGATGCTGCGGCTGCGACGCCTGCCCGAGGCCGCAAGGCTGGCCGGCGGCAGGCGGTAGCCTGGCTCAGGCCAGCGCCGCGTCGCTGACCACGAAGCCGGCGCTGGTGGTGCCGTTCCACTCCTCGGCGCGCAAATGCCCGGCCAGATGCAGCGCCGCCCCGTCGCGGGCCAGCATGGCGTCCGCCAGCGGCCCTTCCTTGGCGCGGAACAGCATCGCCTTCAGCCGGCCGCCGCCCTCGCCCTCGATGAAGGCGCGGATCGTGCCGCCCTCCTTGCCCACCCGGTCGGCGCGGACCACGCGGGCGCGCGGCAGCACCAGCATCGGCTCGTCGTTGCCATTACCAAACGGCGCCAGCCGGCCCAGCTCGCGCGCCAGATCGGTGCTGCAGGCGGCGACCGACAGGCTCGCCTCCACCGCCAGATCGATCGCCGTCGGCAGGCTGGCGGCGGCGGCCAACCGCTGCTCCAGGAAGCCATGGAATTCCGCCACCCTGCCGGCCGGCAGCGAGAACCCGGCCGCCATCGCGTGCCCGCCGCCAGTGGCCAGAATCCCGCTCTGCCGCGCCGCGATCACCGCCGCCCCGAGGTCCAGCCCCGGCACCGAGCGCCCGGAGCCTTTCGCCACCCCCTCGGCAATCCCGGCAACGCAGGCCGGCCGGTTGAACCGCTCCTTGATCCGCCCGGCGACAATCCCGACCACCCCGGGATGCCACCCCTCGCCCGCCACCACCACAACCGCATGCCCGGCGCCGATCTGCGCCTCGGCGGCCTGCATCGCCGCCTCCAGCATGCCGGCCTCCACCTGCTGCCGCTGCCGGTTGACGCCGTCCAGCGTGGCGGCGATCTGCCGCGCCTCCACCGCATCGTCGCACAGCAGCAGCCGCAGCCCGAGAGCCGACTCGCTGATCCGCCCGGCGGCGTTGATCCGCGGCCCCAGCGCATAGCCCAGCGTCATCGCACTCGGCCGTTCGCGCACCATCGCCACATCCAGCAGGGCGGCGATCCCCGGCCGCGCCCGCCGCGCCATCACCTTCAGCCCCTGGGTCACCAGCGCCCGGTTCACCCCCACCAGCGGCATCACGTCGCACACCGTAGAGAGCGCCACCATGTCCAGCATGGCCATCAGGTCCGGCTCCGCCCGCGCGGCGAAAAACCCCTCCCGCCGCAGCACCCGCAGCGTCGCGATGGCAGCGAGAAAGGCGATCGCCCCGGCGCACAGATGCCGCAGCCCGGACGGGCAATCCAGCCGATTGGGGTTGACGGTAGCCACCACGTCCGGGGGCGGCCCCTCGGCCTTGTGATGATCGAGCACCACCACATCGGCCTGGTTATGGATGCCGGCCAGCGCCTCGCCGGCCGCGGTGCCGCAATCCACGCACACCACCAGCGACGCCCCGCGCGCCACCAGCCCGCGCAGCGCCGGCAGATTCGGCCCATAGCCCTCGGCCAGCCGATCCGGCACATACGGCAGCACCGTGCAGCCAAGCTCGCGCAGCAGCCCGGCGATGATCGCCCCGCTGCACGCCCCATCGACGTCGTAATCGCCGAACACCGCCACCGTCTCGCCGCCCCGCACCGCGGCTGCCAGCCGTCCGGCGGCGCGATCCATGTCGATCAGGCTGGCCGGATCGGGCAGCAGCGCCCGCAGCGTCGGCTCCAGGAAATCCGCCGCCGCCTCCACCGCCACCCCGCGCAGCGCCAGCAGCCGGCCCAGCAGGTCCGACACCCCGAGCCGCTGGGCGATCCCCAGCCCCAGCCGGTCGGCCCCCGGATCGGGCGGCTGCCGCCAGATCCAGCTGCGCCCGCTGAGGCTGCGCGCAACGCCGAGAACCGCCTCCCCCGCGTCCACCGGGGCCGCGCTGTTCAGCCGCCGATCCAGGTCTTGGTGGTGAAATTATGATGCGCCTCAACGAAGCGCACGGTGCCGGACTTGCTGCGCATCACCACCGAATGCGTCACCGCCCCGTGGCCGAACCGCCGCACGCCCTTCAGCATCGCCCCGTCGGTCACCCCGGAGGCGGCGAACATCACCTCGCCGCGCGCCATCTCGGTCAGGGTATAAATCTTGTTCGGGTCGGCGATCCCCATCCCGCGCGCCCGCTCCCGCTGCCCGTCGTCCTCGTACAGCAGCCGCCCCTGCATCTGGCCGCCGATGCAGCGCAGCGCCGCCGCCGCCAGCACCCCCTCCGGCGCGCCGCCGCTGCCCATGTAGATATCCACCCCGCTGGCCGGCTGCGAGGTCGCCATCACGCCGGCCACATCGCCATCGCTGATCAGCATGATCCTGGCGCCGGCCTCGCGCACATGGGCGATCAATTCCTTGTGCCGGTCGCGATCCAGGATGCAGGCCACCAGGTCGGAGACCTCGCAATGCTTGGCCCGCGCCAGGTTGGCGAGGTTGCTGGCCACCGAGGCATCCAGCCCCACCACCCCATCCGGCAGCCCGCCGCCGACCGCGATCTTGTCCATGTAGATATCCGGCGCATGCAGGAAGTTGCCGTGCTCGGCCAGCGCCACCACCGCCAGCGCGTTCGGCCCGCCCTTGGCGGTCAGCGTGGTGCCTTCCAGCGGATCGACCGCGATATCCATCGGCGGCCCGCCGGCGCCGACCTTCTCGCCGATATACAGCATCGGTGCCTCGTCCATCTCGCCCTCGCCGATCACCACGGTGCCGTCGATCGCCACCGTGTCGAACGCCTTGCGCATGGCTTCCACCGCGGCGCCATCGGCCTCGTTCTTCTTGCCCAGCCCCATCCAGCGGCTGGCCGCCAGCGCCGCCGCCTCAGTGACCCGCACCAGCTCCAGCGCCAGGTTGCGGTCGGACACATGCTCAAAACTGGCCGGCTTGTCGGTAGGCATCGGTCGTTCTCCGTTTGGCTATCACACAGGGTCAGGCTGCATCCTGCACCATGCCAGCATGCAGGCAAGCAAGACAGCTTACAAAGAGGCGAAGAGAAGCGGCGGCGGCGCAGCCGAAAAGCCGGCTTTCCTCCTCTTCGCCTCTCCGTCTCTTTGTGAATCTTCCCTTCCTGCTCAACCCGGCTCGATGCGGATCAGCGTCGGCTCCTCAAGCACCGCATCCTGCGCCGCAATACGGGTCAGCGCCGCACGCATCGCCGCCTCGTTGGTCTCATGCGTCACCAGCACCACCGGCACCGCCTCGCCGGAGCTGCGGCCGCGTTGCAGCATGCTCTCCATCGAAATCCGGCAATCGCGCAACGCCGCCGCCACATCGGCGATCACCCCCGGCCGGTCCACCACCATCAGCCGCAGATAATAGGCGCCGACATGGGCCGACATCGGCACCGATGGCGCATGCGACAGCGCCGAAGCCGCCGCCCCCCACACCGGCGTAGTCCGGCCACGCGCGATGTCGATCAGGTCGGCCACCACCGCCGAGGCGGTCGGCCCGGCGCCGGCCCCCCTGCCCTCCAGCATCACCCTTCCGACGAAATCGCCCTCCGCCACCACCGCGTTGAACACCCCGTCCACCCGGGCGATCGGTGCTGCCTGCGGCACCATGCAGGGATGCACCCGGGCGGCGACGCCGGCCTGGCTGCGCTCGGCCACCCCCAGCAGCTTGATCCGGTAGCCCAGCTCGGTGGCAAACGCGATATCGAGTGCCGAGACCCGGCGGATGCCCTCGACGAACACCGCGGCAAAATCCACCGGCCGGCCGAACGCCAGCGCCGCCAGGATCGCCAGCTTATGCGCAGCGTCGATGCCGTCGACGTCGAATGCCGGGTCGGCCTCGGCGTAGCCCAGTCTCTGCGCCTCGGCCAGCACCTCGGCGAATTCCAGCCCGCGCTCGCGCATCACCGTCAGGATATAGTTGCAGGTGCCGTTCAATATCCCGGCCACCTTGCTGATCCGGTTGCCGGCCAGCCCCTCGCGCAGCGCCTTGATCGCCGGGATGCCGCCGGCCACCGCCGCCTCGAACGCCAGCGCCACGCCGGATTTTTCCGCCCGCTCAGCCAGCGCCGCGCCATGCACCGCCAGCAGCGCCTTGTTGGCGGTCACCACCGGCTTGCCGGCGGCCAGGGCTGCCTCCACCAGCGCCCGCGCCGGGCCTTCCGAGCCGCCGATCGCCTCCACCACCACATCGACGCCGGCATCAGCGGCCAGCGCCACCGGGTCCTCGTACCAGCGCAGCCCGGCGGTCGAAATCCCGCGGTCACGGCCGCGATCGCGCGCCGACACCGCGGTGACCGCCACCGGCCGCCCGGCCCGCCCGGCGATCAGCTCGGCGTTCTGCCGCAGCATCGCCAGCACGCCGCCGCCCACGGTGCCGAGCCCGGCGACGCCGACGGAAAGGGGACGGGTCATGCATCGATCTCCTCAGGAAAGGCAGCCAGGCGGGGGTCTGTGACGCAGCGTGGCGCGGGCGTCAATCGGCAACCGCCGCCACGCCGCCCTGGCCCTGCGCCTCGGCGCTGAGCCGGATCACCGCCAGCGGCACCCCGGCGCGGGCCAGCGCGTTGGCGATCGATTCGGCGCGGGCATAGGCCAGCGGCAACGCGGCGGCCTGCGCCGTGGGATCGTCGCCGGCGGCATTGCCGAAACCCACCACCCGCATCGCGGCGGTGCCCCGGCTGCGCGCCAACTGCCCCAGTGCCGCCTCGCTCCCCGGCGGCAGTGCCGCCGAACCGGCGGCGAAGGCGATCGCCACCGGCTTGCCCGGCGCGAACACCGTCTTCGCAGCCCCCGGCGGCGGCGCCACGGGGGCCGGGCTGGGCCGGGTGAAGGCCGGCACGCCCGGCAGCACCGGCGGCGGCGGCGGATTCAACGGAATGGCCGGCATCGGCGCGGCCGGCGCGGCGCCGGAAGCCGCGGTGCGGACGGCAGGTGCCGGTGCCGGTGCCTTCGGCGGCGGCGGCGCGTCGGCGGCCTGCATCACCGCGTTGCTGTTGTTCGGGTCGGCCGGCGGTGCTGCGGTGGCGCGCACCGGGCCGGGCGGCAGGATCGGCACCGTGGCGGCGGCATATTCGGCGTTGGCGCGGTCCTTGACGAGATTGCTGGCGATGCGGCTGCGCTCGGCCGGGGCCAGCGTCTGCGGCCGGGCCGGCACGGTGACCAGCTTGGGATACGGCGCGTCGGCGTTCGGCGGCGGCGGCCGCTGCTGGGCGATGGCGCCGCCTTGCAGGTTGTGCCACCAGCCCACCGGGTCGCCGATATTGCCCTGGGCGCAGCCGGCCGGCAGGCAGGCCAATAGCAGCACTGCCGCGCGCCGCACTTGAACCAGGCCGCGCCCGCCTGTAACAGTTGGCCTGTCAGCCGCTCTCATCAATATCCGCTCCCGCCGCATGCCGTGCCCCTGGTATGGGACGATGGCACGGCCAAGGTGTAGCAGCGGCAGACAGCCCACGAAAGGACGCCAATGGCCGACCCGACCAAGCCGGCAAAACCCGCCGAGCCGTTCAAGATCCCCGATCCGGCCGAATTCAGCCGCTCGATGGCCGATATCGCTGAGCGCTCGCAGCGCCTGGTCGGCGATTGGCTGAAGCGCCAGTCCACGGGCGACAGCCCGAACCCCGATCCGCTCAATATCGGCAATGCTTTCATGGAGATGACCGCCAAGCTGATGGCCAACCCGGGGCACATGATGCAGGCCCAGGTCGGCTTCTGGCAGGACTATATGTCGCTGTGGCAGAGTGCGGCGCGGCGGATGATGGGCGTCGCCAGCGACCCGGTGATCAACGCCGACCCCAAGGATCGCCGCTTCAAGGATGAAGCCTGGAAAGACAACGAGGTGTTCGACTTCATCAAGCAGTCCTACCTGCTGTCGGCGCGCTTCGTGCAGGACGTGGTGACCAATGTCGACGGGCTGGAGCCGGCCACCGCGCAGAAGGTGGATTTCTACTCGCGCCAGTTCATCGACGCGATGAGCCCGACCAACTTCCTGCTGACCAACCCCGAGGTGCTGCGCAAGACCGCCGAGACCGGCGGCGAGAACCTTATCAAGGGGTTGAACAACCTGTTGTCCGATCTGGAGCGCGGCCGCGGCAAGCTGCGCATCAAGATGACCGACACCGAGGCGTTCCGCATCGGCGACAATATCGCGGTAAGCGAAGGCAAGGTGGTCTACCAGAACGACCTGATGCAACTGATCCAGTACAGCCCGACCACCGAGAAAGTATTGAATCGGCCGCTGCTGATCATCCCGCCGTGGATCAACAAGTTCTACATCCTCGATCTCCGGCCGAAGAACAGCCTGGTGCGCTGGGCGGTCAGCCAGGGGCATACCGTGTTCATGGTGTCCTGGGTCAACCCGGACGAGAAGCTGGCCGAGAAGGGCTTCGACGACTACATGCGCGAGGGCATCCTGGAGGCGCTGACCGCGATCGAGGCGGCGACCGGGGAAAACGCCATCAATGCAATCGGTTACTGCCTTGGTGGCACGCTGCTGAGCGCCACCCTGGCGTGGATGGCGGCGCATGACGACGACCGCATCAAGGCGGCGACGTTCTTCGTGACGTTGATGGATTTCCGCGAATCCGGCGAGTTGAACGTGTTCATCGATGAAGAACAGATCAGCATGCTCGAAGACAAGATGAACAAGCGCGGCTATCTCGAAGGCAGCGAGATGGCGGCGACGTTCAATATGCTGCGCGCCAACGATCTGATCTGGTCATTCGTGGTCAACAACTACCTGCTGGGCAACGACCCCTTCCCGTTCGACCTGTTATACTGGAACAGCGACTCCACCCGCATGCCGGCGCGGATGCACAGCTTCTATCTGCGCAACATGTACCAGGAGAACCTGCTGGCCCAGCCCGGCGGCATCAGCCTCGCCGACACGCCGATCGATCTGGGAAAAGTGAAGGTGCCGGCTTACTTCCTGTCGACTCGCGAGGACCATATCGCGCCGTGGAAGAGCACCTATCACGGCACCCATCTGCTGCAGGGCAAGAACCGCTTCGTGCTGGCGGCGTCGGGGCATATCGCCGGCGTGGTCAATCCGCCCGATGGCGGCAAATACAGCCACTGGATCAACGCCGAACTGCCGGCCGATCCGGAGGCGTGGTTCCATGGCGCCACCGAGATCGCCGGCTCGTGGTGGCCGGACTGGCAGCGCTGGATCACCGGGCTGGACAAGAAGATGGTCAAGGCGCGGGTGCCGGGCGACGGCAAGCTGGCGCCGCTTGAGGATGCGCCGGGCAGCTACGTGAAGGTGCTGCTGAACTGACAAAAGACGCTCGATTCCGGTAAAAACCGCCGCAAGGGGGCAGCCCCGGCGGCGGTTTTTTCGTGGCTGGCCGGCGGCGAATCCGGGCGATATGTCGCCGATATAACTATTCGACGTCGAACGACTTTTCCGGGCCGGCGTCGCGCAACCGGCGGCGGCCGATCGGGCGGATTTCCAGCTTCGGCACCATGGCGCGAATCTCGCTTTGGAAGGTGGCGCGCTGCTCGTGGATGGTGGCGATCACCGGGCCCATCGGGATGCCGAGATCGACCAGCAGCGCCTCGGCCACCTGCAGGCTGGCCTCGATGGTCTCCGGCACCGCATCGGTGGCGCCGGCGGCATAGAGCTGGGCGGCGTGGCCGCTGTCGCGGGCGCGGGCGACGATCAGCAATTCGGCGCGCTCGGCGCGGGCGGCTGCCACCAGCCGGTCGGCGGCGCGGCGGTCGGTCATCGTCACCACCAGGGCGCGGGCTTCCGCCATGCCCAGCCGGTGCAGCATTTCCGGGTGGGTGACATCGCCCCAGGAGACCGGGCGGCCGAGGCGGCGCTGGCTGGCCACGCGGTCGGCGTCGTTGTCGATCGCCACGTAGGAAATCTTGTGGGTTTCCAGCAGGATGGCGACAGTTTCGCCGACCCGGCCGAAGCCGGCGATGATCACATGCGGAGTGTCGCCGAACGGGCCGGGCACCGCCAACGCCGGATCGACCGGCGGCGCGAAACGTCGTGCGGCGCTGCGGCCGACACGGGAAAGCAATGGAATCAACCCCATGGTGATCGCCGCCACGCTGAGCGCCTGGGCGGTGAGACCGGCCGGCAGCAGGCCGTTGGCCAGCGCCAGCCCGAGAATGACGAAGCCGAACTCGCCGCCCGGCGCCAACAACAGCCCGACCTGCAAGCCGTTGCTGAAGCGCAGGCCGAACAGCCTTGTGAGCGGCAGCAGCACCGCCAGCTTGGCCAGCACCAGCAGCACCGCGCCGGCCAGCAGTGGCCAGGGGTCGGCCAGCAGCGACGGCAGCGACAGGCTCATGCCGACCGAGATCAGGAACACCCCGAGCAGCAGGCCCTTGAACGGCTCGATGGTGACCTCGATCTGGCGGCGGAACTCGGTTTCCGCCAGCAGCAGCCCGGCGATCAACGCCCCCATCGCCATTGAGAGTCCGGCCGCCGCGGTGGCGACGCCGGTGGCCAGGATCACCAGCAGGCAGGCGGCCATGAACAATTCCGGGCTGGCGGTGCGCGCCACGCTGCGGAACAGCGGGCGCAGCGCCACGCGGCCGAGCACGATCACCGCCACCACCACCGGCACCGCCTGGGCCAATGCGGCGAGCAGCGGCCCCCAGCCGACATTGTGCTGGCCGAGCAGGCTGATGACGAACAGGATCGGCACCGCGGCGAGGTCCTGGAAGATCAGCACCGCCAGGCAGGAGCGGCCGATGGTGCCACCCATCCGGCGCTCGTCGGCCAGCACCTGCAGCACCACCGCGGTGGAGGACATCGCCAGCGCGATGCCGAGCAGCCAGGCCGCCATCGGCGGATAACCGGCGAGCAGCGCCAGGCCCGCCACCAGCAGGGTAGATAGCGCCACCTGCAGCGCGCCGAGGCCGAACACCAGCCGGCGCATCACCAGCAGGCGGTCGAACGATAATTCCAGCCCGATCATGAACATCAGCGTGACCACGCCGAGATCGGCGATCGGCGCGATGCGCTCGGGATCGGCGATGATCACCGCCTCCAGCCAGGGCGGCCGGCCGAGCAGCGCCCAGACGCCGTACGGGCCGACCAGCAGGCCGACCAGCATGAAGCCGAGCACCGGGCTGATCTTGAAGCGGTAGAATACCGGGATCACCACCCCGGCGGCGCCGAGGATGATCAGGGCCGGCTTGAACAGGGCGGGATCGACGGGGGCGGACATCGGCGCATCCTACAGGCTGGCGGCGATGGCAGGAACCGCGCTGCTGAGGAAAACCACACCGGGCGAAACACCCTCTTGTCGAATCCGTGCGGCGCGCGTAAATCAGTATTTATAATACCTGTTAATACGCAGCCCCGTTCCGGGGCGGATGCGCGATGCATCGGGAGTGAGTTCGCGTGACCCCTGCCAGCAACCGCCTGTCGCGTTGGACGCCGGTGATGTTTGCGCTGGCGCTGCTCAACCTGGTGCTCGCGCTGGGGCTGGCGGTGTTCGGGCTGGCCTGGCCGGTGGCGCCGGCGGCCGCCCCGGTCAGTCTGGTGATGATCCATCTGCTGACCATCGGCTGGCTGACCATGCTGATGTATGGCGCGCTGTTCCAGTTCGTGCCGGTGATCACCAGCCGGGTGCTGCCGAGCCAGGCGCTGTCGCTGGTGACGTTGCTGGGGCTGGAGGGCGGGCTGGCGCTGATGGTCGCCGGCTTCCTGCTGCTGGGCGACGGCGCGGCGGCGGTGCTGCTGCCAGTCGGCGGCACGCTGGTGATCGCGGCGATGGTGGTGGGGGCGGCCAGCCTGATGGTGCCGCTGCTCGGCAAGCGGCCGATGGCGCTGAGTGCCAGGTTCGTGCTGGCGGCGCTCGGTTTTCTGCTGGTGACGGTGCTGCTGGGGCTGAGTTTCGCGCTGGCGCTGACGGTGCCGGCGACGCAGGCGGTGCTGGCGCCGCTGCTCGGCGGCGGCGGGCTGGCCTATCACGCGCTGGGCGGGCTGGGCGGCTGGTTCACGCTGATCGGCATCGGGGTTTCCTATGAGTTGCTGCCGATGTTCATGCTGGCGCCGCATGATCGCGGCAAGCTCGGCCGGGCGGTGCTGTGGAGTGCGGTGGGCGGGCTGATCCTGGTGGTCGGCGCCGGGCTGGCCGGCGCGCTGTGGCCGGCGGGCTGGCTCCGCGGCGTGGAACTGGTCGGGCGGCTGGTGCTGGGGGTGGCGCTGGTGCTGTACCTGGTCGACGTGGTGCGGATGTATCGCGGCCGCAAGCGCCAGCAGATCGAGTTGCATAATCGTGCCGCAGTCGGGGCGTTCGTGGCGCTGGGGCTGGCGGTGCTGCTGGCGGCCGCTGCGATGGCCACCGACCGGCTGGCGGAACTGACCCCGGTGCTGGTGCTGCTGGTGCTGCTCGGCTGGCTCAGCGGGCTGGGGCTGACGCAGTTGTACAAAGTGGTGGCGTTTCTGTCCTGGCTGTCGGCGTTTGGCAGCAAGCTGGGGCGCGGCGCGGTGCCGCGGGTGCAGGACCTGGTGGACGAGAACCGCGGCCGCTGGTTCTTCATGCTGTATTTCGCCGCGGTGGCGCTGGCGACGCTTGCCGCGCTGTTCGAGCAGACCGCGCTGCTGCGCGCGGCACTGGCGCTGGCGCTGGTCGGGGTGCTGCTGCTGGCGGTGGAATACGCGCGGGCCTGGCGGGGGGTTTATGCCAACCGGCCGCACGCCGCACCGGCGCTGCCGCCGCGCCCGCCGCTCCCCCGCCCCCCTCTTAATGTTGCCGGAAAGGAAACAGGCAGATGACCGAGGATGCAACCGTGCTGCTGGATGTGCGGCCGATACTGGCCGCCGGCGGCGAACCGTTCCCGCAGATCATGCAGGCGGTGAAGGGGCTACAGGCAGGGCAGTCGCTGCGGCTGCTGGCCACCTTCGAACCGATCCCGCTGTATTCGGTGCTGGGGCGGCAGGGGCTGTCGCATAGCGCCACAAAGCATGGCGAGGCGGACTGGGAGATTCTGTTCAGCCCGGATGCCGCCGGCGCCAAGGCACAGCATGCCAAGCGGCCGGCAGCGGGCAGCCACGCCGGCGACGGGGCCGGCTGGCCGGAGCCGAAGCAGTCGCTGGATAATCGCGGCATGCAGCCGCCGGAGCCGATGGTGCGGATTCTGTCGACGCTGGAGGAATTGTCGGCCGGCGAGGTGATCGAGGCCTGGAATGATCGCGAGCCGCTGCTGCTGTATCCCGAACTGGAGGCGCGCGGGGCGGAGATTCAGGTCAGCGTGCGCGACGAGGGCGTGCGGCTGCTGATCCGGCGCGGGGCCTGAGGCGATGACCGAAACCGCAGCGGCGCTGGACGAAGCGGTATTGCGCGATGCGCTGTACGACGTGATCGATCCTGAGCTGGGCTACAACATCGTCGATCTCGGGCTGGTCTACGGCATCGCCAACGATGACGGCGGGCTGGTCGATGTGACGATGACGATGACCACGCCGGGCTGCCCGGCGCAGGACTATATCGTCGGCGGCGTGGAGCATCGGCTGGGCGAAGTGCCAGGCGTCACCGGGGTGTTTGTCAACGTGGTGTGGGAACCGGCGTGGTCGACCAAGAAGATGTCGCCGGAGGCCAAGGCGCATTTCCGCATCCGCGACGACGAGGAATGACCGATGGGCAGGCCGGGCCGGCACCGATTGCCGGCCTGAACCGGCTGCTGGTGCAGGCGCTGCTGGCGCTGGCCCGGGCCGGCGAGGGCGAGCAGGCCTGCCGGATTGCGGCGCGCGGCTGGTCGCTGCTGCGCCAACACGATGCCCGCGAAGCCGAACGGCTGACCGCGGCGCTGCACAGCCTGAGCAACGGCGTCAGGCTGGATATCACCAACCAAGGAGAGATTACGCATGGCTGAGTCACAGGTTCTGGATGTGCGCAAGCTGATTCCGGCGGAACGGCATCGGCAGATCTTCGCCACCTACGAGAAGTTGTCGGCCGGGACCAAGTTCCAGCTGGTCAACGACCACGATCCCAAGCCGCTGTACTACCAGTTCGACGCCGAGCATCACGGCGCGTTCTCGTGGAACTACCTGGAGCAGGGGCCGGAGGTGTGGCGGGTGGAGATCGGCCGTACCGCCGCGTAGCAGCCGGTCCGCAAGGCTGGGGCACCGACGCGATACCCACGTTCAGCACGCGTCGGTGCTGCCTGCGGTCAGACGAAGCCGAGCGCCATGCCGAGGGCGACCATGTCGTGCGCCGAGATGACGCTGGCGCGCTTGATGTCGGCTTCCTTGAGGTTGGGGATGTAGAGCTGCCAGGCCTCCAGCACGCCGAGATCGGGCGGCAGTTCGGCGCCGCGATTGACCTGCCAGTCCTTCACCTTGTCGCGGAATTTGTCTTCCTTGCTGACGCCGGCTTTGCTGAATTTCTTCTGCGGCGCGAAGGTGCCCCAGAAGGCACGGCAATCGTCGGTGAGCGCCACCTGGACGTAGTTGTCGAGATCGTTCCAGTCGACGCAGACGGCGGACATGAAGCGGACCATCGCACTCATGTCGATGCCGTTCAGCTTGGCCTGCTGGTAGCGGCCGAGCGCGCCCTCGTAATCCTCCTTGAACGGCTTGACCGGCGACCACCAGGGGGTGATGCCCCATTTCGGGTCGGACGGCGCCTTGCCGGCGGTGAGCTTGAACAGCAGGAAGCCCTTGGGCAGGGTTTCCACCCGCACGCTGCCGTCGCCGAACGCGCTCTGATGGCCGGGGGGAGCTTCTTGAAATCCAGCAGGGTGAGGTTTTCGTTGATCACGGCGGGCGGCTCCGTTGGGCTGGGCGTCTGGCATGCGCCCCGCGCCGGAATGACGCGAGGCGGCACATTACCGAAAGCGGGTTGGTGCGCATGCGGAAATATCGCCGGGGCCAAGGGGGTGGCGGTCACGATTCGCGGCGCGGAGGGTGGTGCGGCTGGTATCCCGTACGAGATTCGAACTCGTGTCGCCGCCGTGAAAGAGACGCTAAACCGTGCATAGACGTCCAACGGCGGACATGATAACCCTTTGAACTCCGCCAATATGTAGCGTCTTCGTCTGTCCTTGTGCATCGCTGTCTAACGGCGTATATTAGACACATATTGGACAGACGACCAGCGGCGGTAACGGGGGCGGTGATGGCGCGGACGGTGCGAGATGCCAATCTGGAGAGTCGGGCGGCGCGGGGGCGGTTGAAGGCTGCCGGGAAGCCATACTTCCGGGCGATCGACGAAGGGCTGCATCTCGGCTACCGCCGGGGCAAAACAGCCGGAAAATGGGTGATGCGCTGGTACGTCGGCGATCAGACCTATCGGCTGGAGACGATCGGCGCCGCTGATGACACCATCGACGCCGACGGCGAGGCCGTTCTGACCTTCAGCCAAGCGCAGGCGGTGGCACGGCGGCGGTTTGTGGAACAGAGGCGGGTTGCCGCCGGGTTGCCCGCCAAGGCTGGCCCCTACACAGTCGCTGCATGTCTCGACGATTATCTGGCGTGGCTGGAACAGAACCGGAAGACGGCCAGAGACGCGCGGTGGCGGGTGGACGCGCTGATTATTCCGACCCTCGGCGACGTGCTGTGCGCGAAGCTGACGACGAAGACATTGCGCGAGTGGCTGGACGCTGTTGCCAAGGCGCCGGCTCGGCTGCGCACGAAGAAAGGTAAGGCGCAGCAGTACCGCGCTGGCGACGATAGCGACGGGCCGGACGAGGCAGTACGACGGCGCCACGCTTCGGCGAACCGGGTGCTGACAATCCTGAAAGCCGCGCTCAATTACAGTTGGCGTGAAAAGAAGATACCCTCAGACGACGCATGGCGGGCGCTGAAGCCGTTCAAGCAAGCGGACGCGGCACGGATACGCTACCTCACCGTAGAGGAAGCCAAGCGCCTGTTGAACGCATGCGATGCCGATTTCAAAAACCTGACCCATGCCGCGCTGCTGACCGGGGCGCGGTTCAGCGAGTTGGCTGCGCTCGTGGCCGGCGACTTCAACCGTGATAGCGGCACCGTCCATATCCGCACCAGCAAGAGCGGCAAAGGCCGGCACGTTGTCCTGACCGAGGAAGGAACCGCATTCTTCACCGCGATCAGCGCCGGTCTAAGCAATCGCGATCGGATGCTTTCCAAAGCGGACGGCAGCCGCTGGGCGAAGTCGCACCAATCACGCCCGATGCGCAACGCATGCAAGAACGGCAAGATCGATCCGCCGGCTGGGTTCCACACATTGCGCCATACCTACGCAAGCCTCTCGATCATGAACGGCGCGCCGCTGAATGTGGTGGCGCACAACCTTGGGCATGTCGATACCCGGATGGTCGAGCGGCACTACGGGCACATGAGCCCGTCCTACCTCGCCGAAGCGATCCGAGCCGCAGCACCTCGGTTCGGGGTGTCTGTCGACAGCAACGTGGTGGCGCTATGATGTCAGAACAGTCTCCCGAGTTCGCCACTGCGGCGAAGCAATTTCGTGGACAGCTTTTGATGTTGCGCTCCGACCATCAGCAAGCTGGAGCGACTACCATAGCTGCCGTCCACATCATCGAAAATGCCATGGTGGGATATATGTCTGTCGAGCAGTTATTCGAAATCCTATACGGGGACAAAGACGGCGCTCAGTTTTGGGAGGCAGAGTGTTCCGAGCCAATATCGTTTGGAACTATGGTTCGCTTACTTGCCGCGACTCGCGACTTACCCACCGATGCGTCATCCCCGCAACTGATCGCGCAGATAGACATGGTCGAACTCGCGATCAGTTCCGCTCTGTTAACCGGGTACCAGTCGCGCCCTGGGGGCAAAGAAGTGTTCCTCGGCGACACCTCGGCTTTGGAAAAGATAGAATATGGCCGGCAAATCCCAAGTAATTTGAAAGTGCATCTATCCAAGGTCGCAAACGTGCTTCTCGATATGCCGAGGCGGCGACATCTGGTGCCACCCTCGCTAGCGCGATATATTTCTGGATGCTGTGTTACAATGCCGGCCGTAGGGCTGGAGGCAATGAGACCAGAGAGCGCGAAATCAGGCGCGCCGGGGCGCCCGACCTCAATGCATCTGGTCAAAGCCGAAATGCAACGGCGTCATCAAGAATGCCTGATGCTACCGACAATTACGGCGGAATCGGACGCACTGGCTGTCTGGCTCGAGAAAACTCATCCGTCGGCACCGCGACTCATGTCAAAGTCCATCAGAAACAAAATGTCTCCCAAGTATCGGAGCCTTAAACGCCCTAAATTATAATTTCGGGCGCGATTTAGGGTTGTTTTTCAGGCGTCGTTATTCTGCGCCTACTGCCCCCGTCAACAACTGACGGGTGTGGACATGACCAAACTAGCATTGACGGTCGATGAATTCAGCCAAGCGCACGGCATCTCGCGCGGCACGTTCTACAACCTCCTGAAGGAGGGCAAGGGACCGGCCGTGATGAAGTGCGGCGCTCGAACGTTGATCAGCATCGAGGCCGCCGCCGATTGGCGCCGCCAGATGGAACGTGCTCCGCAGCACGCCGCCGCCGCCTAAAAAGAAATCGCCGGCCCTGGGCAAGAGGACCGGCGACGCAGACAATATCAGCAGCGGCAATCTTCTGATAGCGACTGCGGCGCGGTTTATCAAGCACAAAGGGCTGGCATTGGGATTTTTACCCGATGCACTTTTACACTGAACGCCTCCAGCCCATCGCGTCGATCTTGGCGCGAGTGATCGACCGCGCTGCCGCGCTGGATCGGATCGCCGATATTGAGTTGCAACATGGGCACGCGGTGGCGGCCGAACGGCTGGCATCACTCGCTGCCGAGTTGCGGACGGGGACGGCACAATGACACCCGCTGCATTCGCCGATCTGATCGCCCGCGCCGAACAGTTGGGCGGGGCGCACTTGCTGCCGGTGCTGCGCGCAGCCGCCGCCGGTTCAATCGGCGCCGTCTTTGCTTTTCGGGACTCGCACGTCTCTATGCGGGAACTGAAAACCGCTGGACGCCCCGTGCTGTTGGTGCTGGGCGACGATGACCACCACGCCACCGGCCCGGCCGGATGGCCTGATGCGATCAAGCTGGTGCGCTGGGCAAGGTGCATCATCTTGCACGGCGCCGGCGGAACACCCGAACACCTG
>JBEPTZ010000058.1:0-26949 GCA_041691815.1 Rhodospirillales bacterium
ATCATGGCCAAGGACGAGGATGTCTGCCTGCATTGCGGGCTGTGCGCCGAGCGCTGCCCGACCGGGGCGTGGGACATGCAGCGCTTCATGCTGCAGATGGCGGAGGCGCAGCCGGGCTGTGCGGTGAAGGTGCCGGCATGATGACTTTGCAGGCAGTGAACGACTTCGTGGTGAAGTTCGCCAACGTGAACGGCTCGGGCTCGGCTTCCGCCAACCGGCTGTTCGCGCGGTCGATCCTGCGGATGGGCGTGCCGGCGACGCCGCGCAACATCTTTCCGTCCAACATCCAGGGGCTGCCGACCTGGTACGAAGTGCGGGTGTCCGAGGCGAACCATATGGGCGCGCGTGGCGGCACCGACCTGATGGTGGCGATGAACCCGCAGACCTGGGACCAGGACGTGAAGTCCATCGTGCCGGGCGGGTATCTGTTTTACGACAACACCAAGCCGATGCCGCCGTCGAAGTTTCGTGACGACATCAACGTGATCGGGGTGCCGCTGACCGCTATTTGCAATGCGCAGTACACCGACAGCCGGCAGCGGCAGTTGTTCAAAAATATCATCTATGTCGGGGCGCTTTCGGCGCTGCTGGATATCGATCCGCAGGTGATCGAGACACTGCTGGCCGAGCAGTTTCGCTCCAAGGCGAAGCTGATCGGCGCCAATGTGCAGGCGCTGCATATGGGGCGGGACTGGGCGCTGGCCAATCTGGCCTGTCCGATCGGGCTCAGGGTGCGGGCGCGGGACCTGGTGGGGGATCGCATCTTCATCGAGGGCAACGCCGCGGCCGGGCTGGGGGCAGTGTATGGCGGGGCGACGGTGTGCGCCTGGTATCCGATCACGCCGTCCACCTCGCTGGCCGAGGCGTTTACCGGCTACTGCAATCGGTTCCGAGTGGAGAAGGAAACCGGACGCAAGAAGTTCGGCATCGTGCAGGCGGAGGACGAACTGGCCTCGATCGGCATGGTGATCGGGGCGGCCTGGAACGGCGCGCGGGCGTTTACCGCCACCTCCGGGCCGGGGATTTCGCTGATGCAGGAGTTTATCGGGCTGGCATATTTCGCCGAGATTCCGGCGGTGCTGTTCGATGTGCAGCGGGCCGGGCCGTCGACCGGCATGCCGACCCGCACCCAGCAATGCGACGTGCTGACCGCCGCCTATGCCAGCCACGGCGATACCAAGCATGTGCTGCTGTTCCCGGAAGACCCGTATGAGTGCTTCGAGTTCGGGGCGCTGGCGTTTGATCTCGCCGATCGGCTGCAGACGCCGGTATTCGTGCTGCTCGACCTCGATATCGGCATGAACGACCGGCTCTGCGCGCCGTTCGAGTGGGATGACAGCCGGGTGCTGGATCGCGGCAAGGTGATGACCGCCGAGGAGTTGGAGTCCGGGCGGGTGTTCGGGCGGTATCTCGATGTCGACGGCGACGGGATTCCGTATCGCACCTATCCCGGCACCCATCCGACCAAGGGCAGCTTCTTCACCCGCGGCACCTCGCGCGACCGGTTTGCGAAATATACCGAGGCGGGCGACGCCTATCAGGACAACATGGAGCGGCTGCTGCACAAGTTCGAGACCGCGAAGTCGCTGGTGCCGCCGGCGATCCGTCGCGATGCGCCGGACCCGACGCGGATCGGGGTGATCTATTACGGCTCCACCAGCCCGGCGATGGATGAGGCGGTGGAGATACTGGCGGCCAAGGGCATCGGCGTGGATGCGCTGCGGGTGCGGGGTTTCCCGTTCGGTGACGAGGTGATGGCATTCATTGCAGCACATGACACGGTGTTCGTCGTCGAGCAGAACCGCGATGCGCAGTTGCGCAGCCTGCTGGTCAACGAGGGCGAGATCGACCCGAAGCGGCTGACCAAGGTGCTGCATTTCGATGGCTCGCCGATCACCGCGCGGTTTATCGCCGGCGCCATTGCCGATGTCGTCGCCCCCCAGCCTGCCGCCCAGCAACTTGAGGCCGTGAAATGACCTATCTGCCGAAGCCGAAGCTGCATCATCCGGATACGCCGAAGAACGGACTGGGGTTCACGCGGCGCGACTACGAGGGGGCGGTCTCGACACTCTGCGCCGGGTGCGGGCACGATTCGATCAGTGCGGCGATCGTGCGCGCCTGTTTCGAGCTGGATCTGCCGCCGCATCGCATCGCCAAGCTGTCCGGCATCGGCTGCTCGTCGAAGACGCCGACCTATTTTCTCGGCAATTCGCACGGCTTCAACTCGGTGCATGGCCGGATGCCGAGCGTGCTGACCGGCGCCAACCTGGCCAATCGCGACCTGATCTATCTCGGGGTTTCCGGCGATGGCGACAGCGCCTCGATCGGGCTGGGGCAGTTCGCGCATTCGATGCGGCGCGGCGTCAACATGACCTATATCGTCGAGAATAACGGCGTCTACGGGCTCACCAAGGGCCAGTTCTCCGCCACCGCCGACAAGGGCGCGAAGAACAAGCGCGGGCTGCCCAATCTTGACGAACCGATCGACATGATCGCCATGGCGCTGCAACTCGGCGCCACCTATGTCGCCCGCGGCTTTTCCGGCGACAAGACGCAACTGGTGCCGCTGATCAAGGGTGCCTTGAAGCACAAGGGCGCGGCGTTCATCGACTGCATCAGCCCGTGCGTTGCGTTCAACAACCATGACGGCAGCACCAAGAGCTACGACTTCGTGCGCGAGCATAACGAGGCGGTGAACTTTCTCGACGTCATCACCGGGCGCGACGAGATCATCACCAACTACACGCCGGGTTCGGTGGAGATCGTGCGCCAGCACGACGGTTCGCTGCTGAAGCTGCGCAAGCTGGACGACGAATACAACGCCAACGACCGCGCCAGCGCGATGAACTACCTGCAACACCATCATGCGCGCGGCGAGATCGTCACCGGCCTGCTCTATGTCGACCCCGAAGCCGATGACCTGCATGGCTATCTCGACACGGTGGCGACGCCGTTCAACGCGCTGGCCGACAGTGAGTTGGTGCCGGGGGCGGCGGCGTTGGGCAAGCTGAACGCTTCGTTGAGGTAAGCAAGCAAGCAGCGCTTTTTTGTAAAAAAGCGCGCAAAAAACTTCATCCCCTGGAGTCCTGGACTCCAGGGGATGAAAAGTTTTTTTGCTTCTTTTTGTTCACAAAAAGAAGACCTTCCTCTCATGGAGTTTCGCGCATGACGGACCCCTTCGTCTCCGGCCCGCGCATCCGCATCGACGGCGTGCCTGGCGGCCCGCTCGCCGGCCTCACCTTCGCGGCGAAGGATTTGTTCGACATCGCCGGCCACCCCACCGGCGGCGGCAACCACGACTGGGCGCGCTACAATCCGCTGCCGACGCGGCATGCCTGGGCGGTGCAGACGCTGCTGGATGCGGGGGCCAGCTTGATTGGCAAAACCGTCACCGATGAGGTTTCGCTCGGCATCCTTGGCGAGAACCCGTTCGATGGCACCCCGCTCAATCCGGCGGCGCCGGACCGGGTGCCTGGCGGGTCGTCGTCCGGTTCGGCGTCGGCGGTGGCGTCCGGGATGTGCGATACCGCGCTGGGCACCGATACCGGCGGCTCGGTGCGGGTGCCGGCCAGTTTCTGCGGGTTGTATGGCATGCGGCCGACTCATGGGCGGCTCGATGTCACCGGCATGCTGCCGCAGGCGCCGAGTTCGGACACCACCGGCTGGTTCGCGCGCGATGCCGCGACCTTCGCCCGCGTGGCCAGTGTGCTGCTTGGTGAGCCGCCGGCCACGGCATTGCCGACCACCTTGCTGATCGCCACTGATGCCTTCGGCTTTGCCGACCCCGCGGTTGCGGCGGCATTGCAGCCGATGGTGGCCAGGCTGGCGGCGCTCATCGGCCCGGCGCGCGAGGTGCTGCTGGCGCCGCAGGGGCTGTCGGTGTGGGCGCATGCCCAGCGACGCCTGCAGCCGGCCGAGGCCTGGGTGACCTTCCGGCCCTGGGTGGAGGCGGCCAACCCGCGCATGGCGTTCAGCGTTGCCGCCGGGCTGCTGGCCGGCGCCGGCATCACCGCGGCGGAGCATGGCTGGGCCAGCCTGATGCGCGAGGAGGCGCGCGCCCGGCTGCGGCATCTGTTGCCGCCCGGCACGATATTGTGCATGCCCACCACGCCATTCCCGGCGCCGAAGAAAGGCCTGCCGCTGCCGGTGCTGACGCCGTTGCGCGACCGCATCACCTGCCTGTGCGCGCATGGCGGCCTCACCGGGGTGCCGCAGCTGAACCTGCCGGGGGCCACGGTGGACGGCGCGCCGGTCGGCCTGTCGATCCTCGGCGGCCGCGGCAGCGATACCTCGCTGATCGCCACCGCGCTCGCCCTGGAGGCCACACGATGACCGACCTGACGCCCAACATCCCCGAGGTGGTGGCCGAGATCACCGCGATCTTCGAGCGTTACGAGCAGGCGCTGATCGACAAGGATGTCGATGTGCTGGACAACAGCTTCTGGAACAGCCCGCATACCATCCGTTACGCAATGCACGAGCATGGCTACGGGTTCGACGCCATCCACGCCCACCGGGTGGCGCGCAAGCCGGGGCCAGGCAGCAAGGAGCGCCGCATCCGGCTGGAAATCCTGACCCTGGGCCGTGATTTCGCGACCACCAATCTGGAATTCAAGGTCCGCGGCCACGAACTGATCGGCCGCCAGAGTCAGACCTTCGTGCGCTTTCCCGAGGGCTGGCGGGTGGTGGCGGCGCATGTCTCCACCACCGACATGAAACCGCTCTGGTAGACGCCGAATTCGTTTCCTGCGGAGGAAAATGGCGGTAGGTTGGCGCGGTCGCACCAGAAGGGGAGGGGCGTGATGCCAGCCTATCGCCGTACCGACGCCAAGGCCTACGCGCGCGCACATCTGCGCGGCATCTGGGCCGCAGCGCTGGCGCCGTTCCGCCCCGACGACCTGGCGTTCGACGAGGCCGGATTCCGTCGCAACCTGCTGCACTGGACCGGGTCGCTCGGTATCGACGGGGTTTTCGTCGCCGGCAAGCAGGGCGAGTTTTTCTCGATGTCGCTGGCCGAGCGCAAGCGCTGCTTCGATGTCGCCGCCGATGCGCTGCGGGGAAAGGCCGGCACCATCATGTCCTGTTCGGATCAGAACATGGACACCGTGCTGGAGCTGGCGGAGCACGCCCAGGCGATCGGCGCCGATTTCATCGTGGTGCATGCGCCGCTGCTGCATTTCCTCAGCGACCGCGACGAGACGCTGTACCAGTATTACAAATACATCAGCGAGCGGGTGGAGATCGGTATCGCGCTGTGGAGCCATCCGGACAGCGGTTACCTGATGTCGCCGGAACTCTGCGCCCGGCTGGCCGAGTTGCCGAATATCGTCGCGATCAAATACTCGGTGCCGCGCGAGATGTATGTGCGGCTCACCCGTCTGGCTGGCGACAAGCTGATCGTATCGACTTCGTCGGAGGAGGAGTGGTTCGACAATATCGTCGAGCTGAACTGGCAGGTCTATCTCTGCTCCAGCCCGCCCTATCTGCTGCAGACCGCGGCCGACCGTCGGATGCGCGCCTATACCGATCTCGCCATGGCCGGCAACATAGCCGAGGCGCGGGTGATCCGCGACAGCCTGGACCCGGTGCGGGAGGCGCTGAAATCCACCCGGCCGGGCGGCAAGCCGCAGGCGCAGCAGAAATACTGGCAGGAACTGCTCGGCCAGGTCGGCGGGCCGGTGCGCCGGCCGCTGTTGCAACTCACCGAGGCCGAGCGGGCCGCCATCCGCGCCGCCTTCCAGTCCTGCGGCCTGGTCGCCGCGCAAGCCGCCGAGTAGGACCCGCAATGACCATTGCATCGCTCCGCCGCCCGTTCGGTTTCAAGGCCTGGATCGAGGCGCATGCGCATCTGCTGAAGCCGCCGGTCGGCAACAAGCTGGTGTTCGAGGATGCCGGCATGACGGTGATGGTGGTCGGCGGCCCCAACCAGCGGGTGGATTTCCATGACGATGCGGTGGAGGAGTTCTTCTACCAGTTGAAGGGCGACATGATCCTGAAGCTGGCCGAGGATGGCCGTATTCACGACGTGCCGATCCGCGAGGGCGAGATCTTCCTGCTGCCGCCGCATGTGCGCCATTCGCCGCAGCGGCCGCAGGAGGGCTCGGTGGGGCTGGTGGTGGAAAGCCCGCGTCCGCCTGGCGCCAAGGACGGCTTCGAGTGGTTCTGCTTCGGTTGCGGCGCGCTGGTGCATCGGGTGGAGGTGCGGGTGACCAACATCGTCACCGACCTGCCGCCGCTGTTCGCGGCCTTCTACGACAACCCCGAGGCACGAACCTGCACCGCCTGCGGCGCCATTCACCCCGGCAAGCAGCCGCCGGCCGGTTGGGCGGTGCTGTGACTCGGTCACCCCACGCTCCGGTATTTTTCGAATGAGAATTCCCCGCTTCCCCTCCTCGAGGAGCCCGCGATGATCCCCCGCCGCACCCTGCTCGCCGCCGGCGCCGCTACCCTGGCGATGCCCGCCGTTCTGCGCGCCCAAACCGGCAAGCTGAAGATCGGCATGGTCACCACGCTGTCCGGCCCAGGCGGCTATCTCGGCGCCGATATCCGCGACGGATTCCAACTCGCGATGGCCGATGGCAAGCTGGGCGGCGTGCCGGTGGAACTGGTGATCGAGGATGATGGGCTGAAGCCGGCCCAGGCCAAGCAGATCGTCAACCGCTTCATCAATACCGACGGCATTCGGCTGTATACCGGCATCGTATTCTCCAACGTGTTGGGCACGGTGGTCGGCGATATACTCGACGCCGGCGGCATCTATGTCAGCCCGAACGCCGCCCCCTCCAACCTCGCCGGCAAGAACTGCAACCCGAACTACTACGTGGTCTCGTGGCAGAACGACTCGCTGCACGAGAGCGCCGGGCAGAATGCCAATCTGCTGGGCCACAAGAAGATGTATGTGCTGGCGCCGAACTATCAGGCCGGCAAGGACGCGATCACCGGCTTCAAGCGCTATTTCAAGGGCGAGATCGTCGGCGAGAGCTACACCAGCCTGACCCAGACCGACTATGCCGCCGAGATGGCGCAGATCCGCGCCGCCAACCCGGATGCGGTGTTCCAGTTCCACCCTGGCGGGCTGGGCATCGCCTTCATCCGCCAGTACCAGCAGGCCGGGCTGCTCAGCAAAATCCCGATGGTGCTGGCCTCGCCGTCGATGGACGCGGTGATCCTGAAGGCGGTCGGCGAGGCGGCGATCGGCGTCAATGTCAGTTCGCACTGGAACAGCGATTTCGACAACGTCGCCAATCATCGCTTCATGGCCGACTTCCTGGCCAAGCATCATCGTATTCCGACCTACTACGCCAGCCAGGGATACGACACCGGGCTGGCGATCGGCGCCGCGCTGTACCAGACCAAGGGTAAGGTCGAGGATACCGAGGTGTTCCGCAGCGCCATGCTGCCGGCGCAGTTCGAATCGGTGCGCGGCAAGTTCAAGTTCGGCAACAACCAGGAGCCGATCCAGGACTGGTGGGGCCTGCGGGTGGAAAAAGACAAGTCCGGCGCGCTGGCTCTGGTGACCAAGGGTCAGGTCTTCAAGGACCATGGCGACGCCTATGCCAAGGACTGCAAACTCTGAACCGCACAGGGCGCGCCGTTCCTTGACCCTGCTTGCGGAGCAGCTGCTGAACGGACTGCAATTCGGCGTCATGCTGTTCCTGATGGCCGCCGGGCTGACGCTGGTGTTCGGCGTGATGGGGCTGATCAACCTGGCGCATGGCTCGCTGTTCATGGTCGGCGCCTTTGCCGCGGCCTGGGTGCAGGGGCAGACCGGCTCGTTCCTGCTCGGGCTGCTCGCCGGGCTGGCCGCCGCCGGCGTCACCGGCATTGCGATGGAACTGGTGGTGCTGCGGCGGCTGTATGGGCGGGACCATCTGGACCAGGTGGTCGCCACGTTCGGGCTGATCCTGTTCTTCAACGAGGCGATGGCGATCATCTTTGGCCGCCAGCCGCTCACCGTCGGTATTCCGGCCTGGCTGTCCGGCGCGGTGCAGATCATTCCCGGGGTGCCGTATCCGGTATTCCGACTGGCGATCATCGGCGCCGGGTTGCTGGTGGCGGGCGGGTTGTACTGGCTGATCGGCCACACTAGGCTCGGCATGCTGCTGCGCGCCGGTGCGACCAACCGGGACATGGTGCGGGCGCTGGGGGTGGATATCGGCAAGCTGACCACCGCGGTATTCGGCCTCGGCGCGCTGCTGGCCGGGTTGGCCGGGGTGCTGACCGGGCCGCTGCTGTCGGTGCAGGTCGGCATGGGCGACCGCATTCTGATCACCACCTTCGTGGTCATCGTCATCGGCGGCCTCGGCTCGGTGCGCGGCGCGTTTGCCGGCGCGATGCTGGTCGGCATGGTGGACACGCTGTCGCGCGCCTTTCTGCCGGCGCTGCTGCGCGGCGTGCTGCCGGTGTCCAGCGCCGATGCGGTGGCGGCCGGGCTGGCCTCGATGTCGATCTTCATCCTGATGGCGCTGGTGCTGCTGCTGCGGCCGCGCGGGTTGTTTCCGGCGCATGGCTGAAGCAAGGAAGCAGTTCTTTTTTGAAAAAAAGAACCAAAAAACTTTACCCCTTGTCCCTCGGACCGCGGCAGTGGTGACTCCCAGGGATGAAGTTTTTTTGCTTCTTTGTTTTCAAACAAAGAAGACTTGCTTGCCATGAATCGCCAACGCTACGCCACGCTGGTGATCCTGGCGCTACTCGCGCTAGTGCCGTTGCTCGCCTGGGCGCTGCACCGCCCCGATTTCATCACCCTGGCCACCCAGGTTGCGATATTCGCCATCGCCGCCGTGGCGCTCGACCTGTTGCTGGGCCATACCGGCCTGCCCAGCTTTGGCCATGCCGGCTTCTTCGGTCTCGGCGGCTACACGGTCGGCATCCTGGCCTTCCACGCCGCCGATGGCAGCCAGTTTCTCGGCTTCATCCCAGGTGCCACCGCCGCCTGGGTGGTGTGGCCGGCGGCGATCCTGGCGGCGGCGCTGGCGGCGCTGGTGATCGGCGCGTTGTCGCTGCGCACCACCGGGGTGTCGTTCATCATGATCACGCTGGCGTTCGCGCAGATGCTGTTCTTCCTGTTCGTGTCGCTGAAGTTGTATGGCGGCGATGACGGGCTGGGCTTTCGCAGCCGCAACCCGGTGCCGGGCATCTCGCCGCGCGACAACACCGGCTTCTACTACGTCTGCCTTGTCGCGTTGCTGCTGGTGCTGGCCGGCTGCCACCGCGTCACCCGCTCGCGTTTCGGGCAGGTGCTGGCCGGCATCAGGCAGAACGAGCGCCGCATCGCCGCGATCGGCCTGTCGCCGTATCGCTACAAGCTGGCGGCCTTCGTGTTGTCCGGCGCCGTCGCCGGGCTGGCCGGCGCGCTGTATGCCAACATGCTGCGCTTCATCAGCCCGGACGCGCTGGACTGGACGCTGTCCGGCGAGTTTATGGTGATGGTGGTGTTGGGCGGCGCCGGCACGCTGATGGGCCCGGTGCTGGGGGCGGCGGCGCTGGTGTTGCTGCAATCGGCGCTGTCGCAATGGACCGAGCATTGGATGATCGTGATGGGCCCGGTGCTGGTGCTGGTGGTGCTCGCTGCCCCGCGCGGCATCTGGGGCCTGGTCGGGGGCAGGGGACGGTGACGGCGCTGCTCATCGCCACCGGGCTGGTCAAGCGCTTCGGCGGCCTGCGCGCCGCTGACGGGCTGGATCTCGCGGTGGAACAGGGCGAACTCCATGCGCTGATCGGCCCTAACGGTGCCGGCAAGTCCACCGCCATCGCGCTGCTGGCCGGTGAACTTGCCCCGGATGCCGGGCGCATCCGGCTGGGCGCCGCCGACATCACCCGGCTCTCCACCGCCGCCCGGGTCCGCGCCGGCCTCGCCCGTTCCTACCAGACCACCTCGCTGTTCGCCGACTTCACCGCACTGCAAAACCTCGCGCTGGTGCTACAGATACGCGCCGGCCACAGTTTTCGCGGCTGGACCCCCGCCGCCGCCGATCCTCGGCTCGCCGCCCCGGCCACCGCCCTGCTGGCCCGCTTCGCGCTGCGTCCCGACACCCCGGCCCGCGACCTCTCGCATGGCGAGCAGCGCCAACTCGAACTGGCGATGGCGGTGGCCACCGGAGCCAGCCTGCTGCTGCTCGACGAGCCAATGGCCGGCCTCGGCCCCGCCGAATCCGAGGCGATGACCGAGACCCTCGCCACCCTCAAACGCGATGCCACCATCCTGCTGGTCGAGCACGACATGGATGCGGTGTTCGCACTGGCCGACCGCGTCACCGTGCTGGTCGCCGGCCGCGCGATCGCCACCGGCACGCCGGAAGCGATCCGCGCCGACCCGGTGGTCCGCCGCGCCTATCTCGGCGAGGACGCCTGATGCTCGCCGTCGAAGCGCTACAGGCCGGCTACGGCCCCGCGCCGGTGCTGCACGACCTCAGCCTCAGCGTGGCGCGCGGGGAAGTCACCACGCTGCTCGGCCGCAACGGCATGGGCAAGACCACCACCATCCGCGCCATCATGGGCCTGCTGCGCCCCAGCGCCGGGCGCATCAGTTTCCAGGGCCAGCCGATCGCAGGCCAAAAGCCGGAGGCGATCGCCCGCCTCGGCCTTGGTTTGGTGCCAGAGGGAAGGCATGTGTTCCCCACGCTCACCGTCCGCGAGAACCTGGTTGCCACCGCCCGGCCCGGCCCCTGGACGCTGCCGCGCATCCACGCGCTGTTTCCCCGCCTCGCCGAACGCAGCCGCCAGCGCGCCGCCACCCTCTCCGGCGGCGAGCAGCAGATGCTGGCAATCGGACGCGCGCTGATGACCAATCCCAGCCTGCTGATTCTCGACGAAGCCACCGAGGGCCTGGCCCCGTTGATCCGCGCCGAGATCTGGCAGTGCCTGCAAACCCTCAAATCCGACGGCCTCGCCATCCTGCTGGTCGACAAGAACCTTGCGGCGCTCAAGCGCCTGGCCGACCATCACGTCATCATCGAGAAGGGCCGCACCGTCTGGCAGGGCCCCGCCGCGGCACTCGATCCCGCCCTGGCGCATCGCCATCTGGGAGTCTGACCGGCATGACCGCCATCGCGCACACCGAAAGCGGCGACCTCGCCGGCCTCACCGATCACGGAATCGCCATCTTCCGCGCCGTCCCCTACGCCGCACCACCGACCGGCAAGCTGCGCTTCGCCGCACCGCAGCCCGCCGTCCCCTGGTCCGGCCAGCGCGACGCCACCGCGCACGGCCCGATCGCCCCGCAAACCCCCACCCGCCTTGCCCCGGCAATGGGCGATTACCGCCGGCCGATGGACGAGGACTGCCTGACGCTGACCATCTGGACCCCGGCTGCCGACGCCGCCAAACGTCCGGTGCTGGTCTGGCTGCATGGCGGCGCCTGGATGTCCGGCGGCGCTTCGCTGGACTGGTACGACGGCAGCATCCTGGCGCGGGAAGCCGGCATCGTCGTGGTCGGCGTCAACTACCGGCTCGGCGCGGTCGGCTACCTGCACCTGCCCGGCGTAACCCCCGACGAAGGCGACCCCGGCACGCTCGACCAGGCCGCCGCGCTGGCCTGGGTGCAGGCCAATATCGCGGCCTTTGGCGGTGACCCCGCCCGCGTCACCATCGCCGGCCAGTCCGCCGGCGCCGCCTCGATCGGCCGCCTGCTGCTGCACCCCGCCGCCTGCCACCAGTTCCGCGCCGCCATCCTGCAAAGCGGCAGCTTCGGCCGCCCGCCGCTGTCACGCACCGAGGCCGCCGCCACCGCCCGCGACTACCTCGCCCATCTCGGCCTGGACCCCGCCGCACCCGATCTCGCCGACCGCCTGCGCGCCGTCCCGGTTGCAGCACTGCTCGACGCGCAAATCGCGCTGGGTCGCGCCCGCGCCCGCTTCGCCGAGACCAACCCGCCCTTCATGCCGACACTGCCCGGCGCACGCACCCAGCCAGAGCTGATCGCCGCCATCGCCGCAGCCGCCCACGGCAAACCGTTGCTGATCGGCGCCACACGCGAGGAGGTGCATGCCTTCTTCGCCTCCAACCCCGCCATGGCCACCGCCGACCCGGCGCAGATCGCCGCCCGCTTCCAGGCCCTCGGCGCCAGCGAAGCTCCCTATCACCGCCGCCGCCCGGCCGGCTCACCGATGGACCTGCTGGCCGACATGTCCAGCGACCGCACCTTCCTGTGGCCCGCCATGCAACTGGCCGAGGCGGCCCCCGGCCCGGTATTCGCCTACCAGTTCAACTGGGCGCCGCCCGGCAGCCGCTTCCACGCCTGCCACTGCATCGAACTGCCCTTCGTATTCGGCAATTTTTCCTCATGGCCCGATGCCGGCATGCTGGCCGGTGGCGACCACTCGGAAATGGAGGCGCTCTCCGCCGAGATCCGCGCCGCCTGGGCCGCCTTCATCACCCACGGCGGCCCCTCGCTCCCCGGCCTGCCCTGGCCGCACTACGACGCCAGCCGCCGCCTCACCATGCAACTCGACCGCGTGGTCGCCGTCGCCGGCGACCCCGCCGGCATGGACAGCCGCCGATGACCATCGTCCACACAAGGCAAGGCGACCTCCGGGGCCTCGCCGCCAACGGCGTGCTGAACTTCCGCCGCATCCCCTACGCCGCCCCACCCACCGGCCCGCTCCGCTTCGCCCCGCCGCAGCCGCCGGCCGCCTGGCCCGGCCTGCGCGACGCCACCGCGCACGGCCCGATCGCCCCGCAGCCGCCCTCCCGCCTGCGCGCCGCGATGGGCGATTTCGACCGCCCGCAATCGGAAGACTGCCTCACCCTCACCATCGCCACCCCCGCCACCACCGGCGCCCGCCCGGTGATCGTCTGGCTGCATGGCGGCGCCTATTTCACCGGCGCCGGCTCGCTGGAGTGGTACGACGGCGCCCATCTCGCCCGCGACGGCGACACGGTGTTCGTCGCCGTCAACTACCGCCTCGGTGCGCTCGGCTTCCTGCACCTGCCCGGCGTCGCAGACGGCAACATGGCGCTGCTGGACATCATCGCCGCCCTGCGCTGGGTCCAGGCCAACATCGCCGCGTTCGGCGGCGACCCCACCCGCGTCACCCTCATGGGCCAGTCCGCCGGCGCCCACGCGATCATGCTGCTGCTCACCCGCCCCGACACCGACGGCCTCTTCCACCGCGCCATCCTGCAAAGCCCGCCGCCGCCGATGGCGCCGCACAGTGCCGAACGCGCCACTGAATACGCCGAATTCACCATGAACCTGCTCGGCACCACCCCCGAGGGCATGCGCACCCAGCCGATCCCCCGCCTGCTCGACGCCCAGATGCAACTCGCCCGCGCCATCGCCCGCTTCGCCGACATCGCGCCCCCCTTCATGCCGGTCTCCGATGCCTGCGCCGACCCCGCCGCCTTCATCGCCGAAGCCGCCGCCGCCGCCGGCGCCCGCCGCATCCCGCTGGTCATCGGCACCACGCGCGACGAGATGGCCGCCTTCTTCATGATCGACCCCGCCGAACCCGACCCGAAAGCCGTCGCCGCCCGCTTCGAGCAACTCACCGGCGACGCCGCCGCCATCGAGCTCTACCGCCGCCGCCGCCCCGGCGGCTCGGTGGCCCAGTTGCTCGGCGACCTGGTCACCGACCATCTGTTCCTGTTCCCCGCCATCGCCCTGGCCGACGCTGCCACCCAGGCCGGCGCCGAGGTCTGGCTCTACCAGTTCGACTGGCATCCCCCGGCCACTCGTTTCGCCGCCTGCCACTGCATCGACCTGCCGTTCACCTTCGCCACCGCCTGGCCGGATGCCGCCATGCTCGCCGGCGCCGACCCCGCCCAGCTCGCCGCCCTGGCCGCCGCGCTGCGCGCCGCCTGGACCAGCTTCGCCCACGGCCAGCCGCCGGATACCGCCGGCCTGCCCTGGCCGGCGTACCGCCCGGACTGCCGCCTCACGATGGTGTTCGGCGCCATCCTCGGCGTGGTTGGCGACCCGGCCGGCTGGGCGTGGCGGCAATGACCCGGTCGCCGCCCGCCCGATGAGACTCGCCATCCTGGTCCTGGCCTATCGCAGCCCCGTGGTGCTGCGCGCGACGGTCGAGATGTTCGCCGGCACCGACACCATGTTCTTCGTTCATCTCGACGCCCGGGCCGATCTCGCCAGCTTCGCGGCCGACCTCGCCCGGCCGGACATCCTGTTCATCCCCGACCGCCAGACCGTCTACTGGGGCGGCTTCAACATGGTGCTGGCCGAGTTCGCGCTGCTCCGCGCCGCCCTGCAACATCGGCAATACGACCGCCTGCTGCTGATCTCCGACGACAGCGCGCCGATCAAGCCGATCCCCAGCCTGCTGCAGCAACTCGCCGCCCCGGCGCTGTGGATCGGCCAGCACGCCGCGCCGGAATACCGCTGGCGCTACGATTCCTTCGTCTATTTCGACTCCGACGCTACCAACCCGCACTTCATCCCGGCCATTCATCGCGTGTTCGGCGAACGTGAATGCGCCGATCTGCAGGCCATGCTGCGGCTGCGCGACATCGGCAAGAAGCCGCTCGCCCGGGTGCTGCACGGCGCGCAATGGTGGTGCCTGTCGGCCGAAATCGCCGCCGCCATTCTCGCGCGGCACGATGCCGACGCCCATCTGCGCGAATCCTTCCGCTTCTCCGCCCTGCCCGATGAGCAATACCTCCAGACCCTGGTCGGCCTCTGCGCCCCGCAGCATGCCAACCGCGGCCCGCCGATGTTCACCGACTTCAGCCGCGACCCCAAGCCCTACCTGTTCACCGCGTTCGCCGATCTGGCGCCGGCACTGGCCTCGCCGCGCCTGTTCGCCCGCAAGCTCACCGGCACCGGCCCGCTGCTGGCCGAGCTTGCTGCCCATCTGGCTTCCTGACCCCCGCTTGCCCGCCCCCCGCTTGCCCGGCCCCCCACGCCGCCGCATGCTGCAGCACGCCCGGCCGCACCCCGCCCGCCGCACAGGAGCACACCGATGCAACTCACCGGTACGGTCGCCTTGGTCACCGGCGGCAATGGCGGCCTCGGCCAGCGCATCTGCCACGCGCTCGCCCGCCAGGGTGCGCATATCGCGGTGATGTATGCGCAAAGCCGCGACCAGGCCGAGGCGGTCGCCCGCGACCTCGCCGCACAGTATCAGGTCAACGCGGCCGCCTTCGCCTGCGACATCACCAGCACCGCGGCGATCGGCCAGCTGGTCGCCGCCGTCACCGCCCGCTTCGGCCGGCTGGACATTCTGGTCAACGATGCCGCCACCAACAAATCCGTGCCGTTCCAGGACCTCGACGGCATGACCGCGGAATTGTGGGACCGCATCATGGCGGTCAACCTCACCGGCCCGATGCGGCTGATCCAGGCGGTGGCGCCGGTGATGCGCGGGCAGGGCAGCGGCCGCATCATCAACATCGCCTCGGTGGCCGGCCTGCACCCCACCGGCTCGTCGATCGGCTACGCAGTGTCCAAGGCCGGGCTGATCCATCTCACCCGCTGCATGGCGGTGGCGCTGGCGCCGCATACCCTGGTCAACTGCATCGCCCCCGGCCTGCTCGAGGGCACCCGCGCGACGGCCAACCTGCGCCCCGACCAGGTGCAGACCTCGGCCGGCGCCTCGCTGCTCAAGAAACCCGCCGACAAGGACGACTGCGCCGATATGGTAGTCACCATGTGCCGTACCGAAACCATGACCGGCCAGACCATCGTGATCGATTCCGGCCGGGTGTTTCACTGAACCGCAGGAGGTTCCCATGCCTGAGACCATCCGCATCGGCGGCATCGAACTCCGCTTCATGCACACCGGCGAGTCGACCAGCGGCAGTCTCGACGCCTTCGAGATGACGGTGCAGCCGAACGCCCGCATGCCGGTGCCGCATTACCACGAGAGCTGGGACGAACTGGTGCACGGCCTCGCCGGCACCTCGATCTGGCGGGTCGACGGCCAGGACGTGGCACTCGCCCCCGGCCAGTCGGTGTTCATCCGCCGCGGCGTGGTGCACGGCTTCCGCAACGACAGCCAGGCCCCGGCCACCTGCCTGTGCGTGTTGACCCCCGGCGTGCTCGGCCCCGGCTATTTCCGCGAAATGGCCGCGGCCCTGGGGGCCGGCGCACCCGACCCGGCGAAAATGAAAGCGATCATGCTGCGCCACGGCCTGGTGCCTTCGCCCGGACCATGAAGCGGGGCAACCGGGCTCACTGGCAGCCGGCCACTACGCCATCCGGCGCATCCGTCATGCTGCATGCGCCGGGCACCGTGGGCAGCGCCATCCGGTAATAACTGCTGGTGTCGCGATAGCTGCAAACCAGCAGCACATGCTCATCGCCGGCAAACCGCCAGCGCGTCGTCTCCACGCCAGCGTGGCGTGTCGTGTCGTCTGGCGCCAGTTCGGCGGGTGCGGCCTGGCTCTCCTCGCCGGGCGGCCCGTCGAACAGCCGGATACCGCGCAGCGGCAGCTTGCCGGGCGGCAGCGGACCCATCTGCTCGAACCCGGCATGCGGCCCCGGCATCCGGCCGGGACAGCTTGTCTCGGCCGCGTGGGCGCAGCCGGCCAGCGCCAGCAGCACAACCAGCCCGCCGCCGGCCACCTGCCGCATACTGCTCATCCGCCGGGCGTCTTGTCCGGGTGGTTCTGGATTTTCGCGGTCAGAACAACGGAAAACTGGTCGCCGTCATTGCTGGCGCTGCCCTCCCCGCCGCGAAACCGCAGCGTGCGCCGGCTCGGTCTGGCCGGGTCTTTCGCCGCCCACTGGTCGACCACCACGATCCCCTTGTCGCTCACCGAGACGAACAGCGCCGCATGATTGCCGGTGGCGTGGTTGGGATAATTCCCCTCCGTGTCGAACGTGGCGATCGCCGTGCCCACTGGGATTTTACTGCTGCCCTTCGCTTTTGGCCCCTTGCGCCACAGCGAGGTTACCGGGGTTCCGGTGGCGGCCTGCACCAGGCCCACGCACTGCCCGCTGCCAACCAGCGCGGTTTTGCCCTCCCAGCCGGACAGGTCGCTGGTGTAGTAGAATTCGTACGACTCTGCCGCCAATGTGCAGCCGGCGTCTTCGGCGATCATGGCGGCAAGCTGTGCTGTGCTACCGATGGCCATGTCCGCCTCCCCGATCCAGCCCCGATCCAACCACGATGCGCCGGGCAGGATAACCCGACGGCACCCGAAAGGCCAGATATTCGGATGTCATATCGTTACACCACCTTGCCCTCGAACGGCGGCAGCAGGTCCGGGCTTTCAAACTCCAGCACCCATAGATCCGGGTCGTAGCCGACCTGTCGTTGCACATAGGCGTCCACCGCCACCTGATCCACCGGCTCGGCACCGGTGCCGCGCAGCCAGACCATCTCGCCCGCCGCACCGCGCGATTGCGACAGCACCATCATGCCGAGCCTGCCATGCAGCACCACCAGCACCCCGCCGGCATCCGGATCGCCCTTGCGCAGCACCATGCCATAGCGCCCGGCGGCATTGCCCAGCCGCAGCGCCGCCTGCACCCATATCGCCGCCTTCACCCGTGCTTCGGCCATCCGCAGCCATCCCCTTCACAAATCGTTCTTCAGCACCCGGCGTCGCGGCGCGATCCGCCAGACAAACGCCGGGTCACCCAGGTCCTGCCGCGCCTCCACCCGCAATTCCAGCCGCCGGTCATGCGCCGCCAGCACCCCCTCCAGCAACCCGTTCCAGCAGCCGAAGGCGGCCGGATGCAAATCCGCCACCCCGCGCATCACCTGCCAGCCGGTCTGCCGCACCTGGTCCGGCCCATCCAGGCCGGCGGCATCGTCCTGCGCCGCCGCCAGCGCCAGCATGAACTGCCGGAAATCGCCCTCGCCCGGCACCAGCCCCAGCCCGCGCGCGGTCTGCGCATAGAACTGCATGCCGATCAGCCGCCCGGTCAACCCGAGCAGCACCACCGCCTCCTGCGGCCCGAACAGCTGGATCGCCGCCGGAATCGCGGTGCGCACATAGGCGATCGCATAGTTCCGCCGCGCCTTGCGCAGCCGTGCCACCGGCCAACTGGCAGTCAGCAGCACCGGCGCGCGGGCCGGATCGAAATCCGGCGCCTCCTCGTCGCGCGCGAACCGCAGCCGCTCGTCGGGCGCCAGGTCGTGATCGTATTCGTAGTAGTAGCCCTCCAGCCCGTCCTGGCCCTCCACCGTCTGCTTGGTGCACACGAAGCCCAGCCGCCGGTTGCCCAGCACCACGCCGTTATGCGCGTGCCAGCCGCGCAGCACCGCCTTCGACACCTCGCCCGGTACCGCGCAGATCGCCGTGCCCTGCCACACCCAGCGCGGCGGCGCATAGCGCACCCAGGCCTTGCGGTCACTTTCCGGCATATATTCCACCTGCACCCCGCCGATCGCGTTGGACAGGTAGTGATACTGCGCCGCCGCCACCGCATGCGGCAGCCCGGCCAGCCCCAGCTTGCGCAAACCCGGCAAAAACAGCGTGCGCTGCTGTCGGCGGAACACCTGGAACACCAGCTCCGCCGCATCCGTCGTGCTTCGCCGCGTCACCGCCGACAGCACCATGCCGGTGAAGAAGGCGTGGTACCACTCGGCCACTGCCGCCCAGGCATCGCCACCGCTTTGCCGATCCTCCATCTGGCGCCCGCCCTCCCGCTTGCTACAGTGTTGATAACAATCGCCGGGAGCCACGCCAATGAGCCATGAATTTCCCTATCGCGGCCTGCGTGTGCTCGATCTCGGCCAGGGCGTCGCCTCGCCGTATTGCGCGATGCTGCTGGCGCTGTACGGCGCCGACGTGGTCAAGGTGGAACCGCCGGACGGCGACTGGTCGCGTGGCCTCGGCAGCAAATTCGCCGACGGCACGCAAACCGCGATGTCGATGACCTTCAACCGCGGCAAGCGCTCGCTGATCCTCGACCTCAAATCCGCCGAGGGGCGCGCCGCACTTCGGCGGTTGGCGGTGCGGGCCGATGTGCTGGTCGAGGGCTTTCGGCCAGGCGTCACCGCCCGGCTCGGGGTTGGCTACGAGAGCCTGAAGGCGGAAAATCAAGGCCTTATCTACCTTTCCGTCAGTGGTTTCGGGCAACAGGGCGGCTATGCCGACCGGCCGGTGACCGACAGCGCGGCGCAGGCGTTCTCCGGCATGGTCTCGGTCAACCGTGGCGCCGACGGCACGCCGCACCGGATCGGCGCCTATCTGTGCGACGTGCCGACCGGACTCTACGCCTATCATGCTGTTGCGACTGCCCTTTATGCCCGCCGCGACACCGGCCTCGGCCGCTGGATCGACATCAGCCTGATGAACGGCGCCGCCGCCATCCTCGGCCACAAACTGGCCGAGTTCAGCCTCGCCGGCGGGCCGCCGGCTACCGTCAACGCCCCGGCCGGCACCTATCGCACCAGCGACGGGGTGATCTCCGTGGCGCTGGTGAATGAAGGGCATTATCAACGGCTTTGCGGCGTTCTTGGCCATCCGGAGTTAGCCACCGACCCGCGCTACGACAGCTTCCCCAGGCGCGGCGCGGTGGAGGCGGAACTGGTGGCCCGGATCGCCGCCATCCTGGTCACCGATACCAGTGCCGCCTGGCTCGCCAAGCTGCGGGCGGCGGACGTGATTTGCGACAATGTAAATGATTTCAACGACTGGCTGGCCGATCCTCACGTGCAGGCCAGCAACGCCGCAACGATGATCGCGCAACCTGGCGTCGGCGCGGTACCGATGCCGCGCACCCCCGGCTCGCCCGCCGCCAGCGAGGCGGCACTCGCCCCGGCACCGTCGCTCGGACAGCACAGCAGGGAAGTGCTGGCCGAAATTGGGCTGTCGGATGACGACATAACCGGGCTGATTCGCGGTAAAATCGTCGGGAATCGGGCGCGAAGCAAGGCCGGGGCGCTGCCCCGGCCCCCACCAGGGGCCGAGCCCCTGGACCCTCTTTTACCGAACTCGTGAACGTTTGTAGAATCTGATTGGTCTGGGTTTCGCCTTCCTTGGTAGATGCACAGAGTCCAGCCGCGTGGAGCAAGGCCTTCAGATCACCGACCAATTCGGTTTCCGGCGGATCGCCAGGATTGGGGGGCAGTGAGACGATGATGGCGTCGATGAGGGCGCGGCCGGCTTCGCGAGCCTCGGCGTTGTTTTTGTCGGCGAGCGCCGGGCGGAGGTGCGCCAGGGTGTCCTGATAGACGGCCGCCATATCGCTCGGAACCTTCGGGGCTGGTACCTGGGGCGCCACGAGTTTGGCGGTGAGGTCCTGACGGCGGTGCTCCAACTCATCGAGGCGCTGCTGGACGCCGGGAGCGCGCAAGCCTTCGGCGACAGCGTCGATCAGGTTGCCGAGCTGACGCTCGACGGCATGCAACGCTGCCTGGTGACCCTCGTTCTGGCCTACCGCGCTGGACTGGAGCTGCTGCCATTCCTTGCGGAACGTCGCGGAGAATGCCGCCAGCAGATCGGGCGCCATCAGTTGGCGAGCCAGGGTATCGACGACCTGCTCCTCTAACCTGGACCGGCGGAGGCGGGCGGGGTTCGAGCAGCCGTGCTCCAGCGCCGCGCTGCAGGTCAGATAATCCTGACCCATCACTCGGAAGCGGCGGCCGCACAGGCAGCAGACCACTTTGCCGGTCAACAGGTAACGTGGGCGACGACGATCCCAGAAGCCAACGCCGCCCGATTTGGCGCCGTTGCCCGAACGCCTGCGGCTGGCTTCGGTTTGCAGGCGCGCCTGGGCGACATCCCAGGTCGCCTTGTCGATGATTGCCAGGTCGTCGACCGACTGGACGACCAGCTCCGCGACCGGGTTGGCGCGGCGGACCCGGCCGCCATCGATCGGGTGCTTGGTGTTGCGGTTGCGGCCCCAGACCATGGTGCCGGCATAGAGCTGGTTGCGCAGCAGGCCGTCCTGCCGGCCGGGCGACCGCGGATGGTGGAATCGTACCAGATTTTGCCGCTCGGGCTGGAGACCCCCTCAGTGTTCAGCCGTTGGCCGATGTGACGCGGGGAATGCCCTGCCAAGAATTCTGCGAAAATCCGCCGCACGATCGCCGCCTCGGTGGGTTCGATCGCGCGCAGGCCACGCTCCGGCTCGCCGTCCGGACCCAGACGGTGGATCGGCTGGTAGCCATAGGGAACGGTGCCGACGCCCCGGCCCTGCCGGATCCGTCCCTCCAGGCCGCGCCGGGTCCGGGTCGCGAGGTCCTGGAGATACAGCGCGCCCATGGTGCCGGAGAAGGCGATCTGCAGATCGCCGATCTCGCCTTCGGTCAGCGTGACAATCCGGGCTCCGGCAAACCGGGCCTGCTTGTGGAAGGCGGCGATATGCTCAGGATCGCGCGACAGGCGGTCCAGGCTCTCGGCCAGGATGAGGTCGATCTCGCCACGCCCCAATGCGGCCAGCAGGGCCTGATAGGCAGGACGCTGCACGATCGCGCCGGAGAGCGCGTGGTCGGCATAGACCTCACCGACGGTCCAACCCTCACGCTCCGCGCGCACCCGGCAGACCCGCACCTGATCGTCGATCGAGGCATCGCGCTGCATGTCGGAACTGAAGCGGGCATAGATCACGGTACGCGTCACGAGTGGATGCTCCTCACCTGGCGGCACCCGATTTTAGCGCCTGGCGCGCCGCCATGGCAGGCCGATTCTCTATGGGTGGAATTACGGGCCCGCCGGCGCTGGTTGTCGCAGAGTGTCCATCTGTCATGAGGCTGGGTGATCCGGCCCTTCGGCAGCTCTACCTACCGCCTGGTATATGACCCGCCGGCCCGAAGCCGGCATTCCCCGATTGCTGCCGGGACGGGTGACGGGGCAACAGACGCGGAACACAGCAAACCCCCACGGGGCAATCCCGGTGGGGGTTTGAGTTAGGCCAGGTTGGTCGCCGGCGCTGGTTGCAGGAGGCGACCAGGATGCCGAGGATGGTGATGGTCTCGCCACCGGACGCCCGGTGTGAGCCCCAGAGCGGCCGCGGGCTGGCCTGGGGCTGCTGGTGCTCCGGGTGGGTCGACCGTTGCCACAACCAGATCTGGGCATTGAAGTGCCCGACCTCGCGGACATCGATCCGGGTGCTGCCGTTGGCGCGGCAGCGCAGGATGACGACCGTGCCATCCGGCAGGTCGTCGTCGAGGCCCGATGCCACCTTGCAGATCAGTAGGCTGCCGACCGGGAACAGGAGCTCGGCACCCGGGGCAATGACCCGCACGGCGAACAGATCGGCGGTCGGCGGCATGATGCCCTGCGGCACCGGGATCGCCGACGCAGAGCTACCGGCCGGATCGCCGACGCCAGCCCTGGCGACGCCCAATTGGGTGAGTTCCAATTCCACGCCGTCCGGCTGGACGCCGGTGGTGCAGAGCAATGGCACCGTCAGAGCCTGCCCCCGCCTGATGGCAGGGGCTTCGGCCGGCTGAGTGAGACTGGCGGGGCGCCGCTCGCCGATGATCTCGGCGATCGTGGCGCCTGGGATGGCACTCTGGATCGCCTCCAACGTGGACAGCGACAGCGTGGCTGATTGCCCGCGCGTGAAATTATACAAAGCGTTCCCCGTGGGCAGGCCGGCCATCCGGGCCAGTTCCGCCCGGGTGATGCCCCGGTCCGCCAGGAAGCGGCGGAAGGTCTGCTGCCGTGCCTGCGCCTGAGGCGCGTCCGGCGATTTGGCCTTGCGGTCGGCGTAGCGCCGCGCGGCCTGACGCAGCGCGAGCTCACGCTCGTCGCTGGAATTAGGGTGAGTCATCTGTGTAATCCATGGAAATGCGTCGCGCCCGATCTCCCTGGCGCACGGCGTTGAGGCCGTGGCTGCAGATGGCGGAACGCGCGACCGCGCGCCGCCGGCCACAAGCGTGGCGGCGGTCGGGAAGTCGCGGAGATAGGGAAGCGACAATAACGTCTGCTAACAATAAATAACCCATTATAATGAGAATTCAATATGAAATAGCGCGATTTATCAAATACTACTCGAATTAAAAAACTTGTGTCGTTCAGTGACCGTTATATGCACAAGTAAATCTCGGATAACGGCGATCATATTTAGTGTTTCAGTATCTGCTCATCCCGGGTAGCAGGACGACCGGGCCGGGGGGAAATAGCTGGCGGCACCTGGCGATATGATTTTGGTTGACACGATTACGGTCGACTGGATTCTAAACGCGGGATGCCCCGGCTCCCCGACCTCAATCATCTGAGCCACGCCGAGACGGATGCGCTGATCCGAGCGCTATGGCAGCGGCTTGATACGGCTGAGCGGCGGATCGCGGAACTTGAATCTCGGCTTGGCGAGCCGCTGAAGACGCCGGCCAATTCCAGTGTGCCGCCGTCGAAGGGGCAGAAGGCCAACCGGTTGGAGAAGGTCAAACGGCAAGGCCGGCGCCGCGGCAGCCTGGGGCGTAAGGGCGGCGGGCGCCCGCTGGCATGTGATCCGGACGAGACGGTGATTGCCAAAGCAGCCTGCTGTGCGCACTGCCAGACGGTGCTGACCGATGCTGATCATGTGCTACACGGCCGATATGACAAGCTCGACCTGCCGGTGGTTCGCCCGGTGGTCACCAGGGTCGAGCGCTATATGGGGCACTGCCCGTGCTGCCACGGCGTGACACTGGCCGCGGTGCCGGAAGGGATGGAGGAAGGCACGCCGTTCAGCGTGAACGTCCTGGCGCTGGCGATCTACCTGCGCTTTACCCACGCCATCAGCTACCAGCGACTGACCCGGATGTTCCTGCACCTGTTTGCCCTGCAGGTCAGCGAGGGCGCATTGGACGCCATGTTCCAACGTGCCAAATCCTGTTTCGATAATGATGCGGCGGCGATCCTGGCCCGACTGCGTCGGTCGCGGATCGTCTGCTCCGACGAGACCACGGTGCGCATTGACGGACGGACCCACTGGGACTGGGTGTTCCTGAATGAGCAGGTCGTCATTCATGTGATCCGCAATAGCCGTGCTGCCAGCGTGGTCACGGATGTGCTTGCCGGTCACCGACCGACCATCTGGGTGTCCGATCTCTACAGCGCCCAGCAGGGGCACGCCGATCTCTGGCAGGTCTGCCTGGCGCATCAGTTGCGTGACTGCACATTCGCCATCGACGCGGGCGATGCGATCTTCGCGCCGCGCATGAAAGCGCTATTGCTGCGTGCTGTTGTGTTGGCCCGGCGGCGAGCCGGCCTGGCCGAGAGCACGCGCAGCACCTATCAGCAACGGCTGGATCGCGAACTCGACAAGATCATGGCGCTGGCTCCCACCAATCAACACGGCAAGCGGTTGCAAAAACGCTATGGTAAAGTCCGTAGCCACTTGTTCACCTTTCTCGCGCATCCCGATGCGCCGCCTGACAACAATGGCAGTGAACGAGAACTGCGGCCGACAGCCACCTACCGAAAGGTCACCGGCGGGTTTCGATCCAACTGGGGCGCCGATCTGTTCGCCAATGTCCGCTCCGTCGTCGGCACCGCAACCCGACGCGGCATCGATGCCTACCAGGCCATACACACGATCCTACGCGGCGTCTCCGTGCTCCAGCCGGGTTGAGCAGATACTCGAATCTTCGAGCCTTGGCACTGTTTGATCTGAACGAACTGAACGATCAGGTCGATCCGATCAGCCTGGTCGGTGCGGCCATCCCGGCCAGCCCGGCCACCGGGACGGCGCCGATCAATCACCACGGCTCTGGGTCCGCGATCGCCGCGGCACCCGGCTGTGGCCATGCCGTCGCCTCGGCGTAACCGGCCACCAGTGATGCCGACAGCGGCGATGGGGGCGGCGGCATCGGGACCGGCAGTGCGGAAGTGACGGCCGCGGAGGCGCGACTGGCGATCCCCGGCTGGCAGGACCTCAGCGAAGTTCGCCGCCGCGGCCTGGCCAGCGCGCTGACCGGCGCAGCGCTGATCGTGAAGCAGGATGAGGCGGCCATGGTGCTGTCCTGCACGGCGCTGAACGCCGTGCTGTTCACCAAGCCGGCGGCGGCGCATGGCCTGACTTCGGAGCGCTTCGGCAGGATCGTCTCCGACCTGCGGTGCATCATGCGGCGGCTCGGCCTCCACGCCCCCGACCTGCGCGGTCGCGCCGCGCTGGATCCGGCCTGGCAGGCGATCCACGATCTGCTGTCCAGCGAGTACCGCCAGGCTGCCCTGGTCGGGTTCTTCGGCTTCTGCTCGCTGCATCACGTGGCTCCGGCGCAGGTGGATGACGCCACGCTGACCGCTTACGAGGCCTGGCTGCGGACCGACACGCTGTATGACGATGCCGCCGGGCAAGCGCGGCGCACCGCGTCCAACTGGACCTGGGCCGCAGGCAAGGTGGCTGGCTGGCCCGCCGGCGCGCTGCGGCGGCCGTCCATGCGGGAGCAGTATACCCTGCCCTTCGACGCCTACCCCGCCAGCTTCGGCGCCGATGTCGAGCGCTTCGGGGCGCGGATGGCCTGCAACGACCTGGACGCGCTGTTCGACGATGATCTGCTGGTCGGCGCCGATGAAGCTACGGCGGCTGCCGCCCCGGCCGAGCCGCACAAAGGTTCGCCGCGGCGCGGCCGGCGCGCGTGCGCCCCGCGCACAGTCAACACCCGGCTGTTCCATATCCGTCAGGCCGCCGCTGCCCTGGGCCAAGCGGGGATCCCGCCCTCAGAACTGAGGTCGCTGCGGGATCTGGTTCATCCGGTCGAACGGGTGCGGACGATTCTGGCCTTCTTCCTGGCTCGCGCCGAACAGCGTCGCACGACGCAGACCGGCGGTATCGCCGAAACCCTGCGGCAGATCGCACGCTACTATGTCGGGCTGCCGGAGCCCGATCTGGACCGTATCGCCAAGTGGATTGGCCGGGTGACGCCGCCGCCGCGCACCAAGATGGCCGATGAGAACATGCGCCGGTTGCGCGCCTTGCTCGAGCCGCGCAACCGGGCCCGCGCTGCTGCATCTGCCCGAGGAGCTGCTGGAACAGGCCAAGAACAACAAGATCACACCCAAGGCGGCGGCGCGGCTGGTCGCCGAGGCGGTGGCGTTGGATATCCTGCTGGCGTTCCCAATGCGCAAGGGTAATCTGGCCGGGCTGCGGCTGGACCAGCACCTGATGCGGCTGACGCCGGGGAGTCGGCACGTGAGCCATATTTTCCTGGCCGCCGCCGAGGTGAAGAACCGGATCGACATGCACTGGCCGATACCGGCCGAGAACGCCGCGCTCATCGAGCTGTATATCAAGCGCTACCGGCCGCTGATCGCCGCACCCGGCAATCCCTACCTGTTCCCCGGTCCGGGTCTGGTCGGCCGCTCGGCGCACGAACTGGGGATCGGCCTGTCGCGGCGGATCTATCGCTCGATCGGCACCCCGTTGCATCTGCACCTATTGCGCCACTTTGCGGTGGCGCTGTACCTGCGTGCCAACCCCGGCGCCTACGAGGTGGCGCGGCAGATCCTGGGGCATAGCCGGGTGTCGACCACGATCGCGTTCTACAGCGGGTTGGAGGCCGAAGCGTCGGCCAGGCACTTCGATGCGCAGATCCTGGCTGAGCGGGAGGAGACCCGCAGCATCGCCGCGACGGTGTATCGGAAGCCGCGCCGGCGCCGGCGCGGCGTCACCAAGATCAAGGCGGGGGCACGCTGATGCTCCGCCAGCCGCGGCCGAGTCAGGCGCCGTTGATCCTGTCGTTTGCCCAGTGGCCAGAGATCGATCGCGAGCTCTGGCGCCTGAGCTGCGATGCCGGCGACGGTCTGGATGACCCGAGCTATGTCGCCGATCGGCGGCCGCAGACCATCGTCAACGCCCGCAAGGGCTGGGGCAGGTTCCTGGCGGTGCTGACCGACCTGGGGTTGCTCGACCCCAGCCTGCCGCCCTCCGGCAGGGTCACTCGGCCTGCTGTCGTCCGGTTCCTCACCGCGCTGCGCGACGCCGGCAACGCCGGATCAACCCTCGCCGCTCGGCTGTTCGAGCTGCGGTCGGCGCTGAACGTGATGGAGCCCGACAAGGAGCCAGAATTCGCGTGGCTGGTTCGGCCGCGCGGCGGCTGCGCCTGGACCATCCTCGCCCAGGGGAATCGCATTTGGAGTTTCCTTGACGCCTATGTTTTTGGTTGCCCG